>CALVJI010000025.1 GCA_944332105.1 uncultured Bacilli bacterium | reverse complement strand
GCCCGTTGGTGAAGTGGTTGAACACACATGCCTTTCACGCATGCATTCATGGGTTCAAATCCCGTACGGGTCACCAATTGTTTATAATCCTCGATATAGTATCGAGGTTTTCTTTTTTTAAAATTTTTTCTTCCATTTTTTAAAAAGTATGATATAATGTTTTATGTCAGTAGTTTGTCTCCTTAGCTCAGTTGGTAGAGCAACTGACTCTTAATCAGTGGGTCTAGGGTTCGAATCCCTAAGGGGACACCAATTAAGTTTTTTAAACCTCGTATTTACGGGGTTTTTATTATGTTGGAATTTGATTCAAAACTTGTTCATAGGAACTGTTGTTTAAATTACCCATATTGGTTACAGTAGCTTTTGTTAGATAGGAATATTTAAAAGTTAAGATTTTACGAACAGATTCGTTAATGCGCTCTTCACTGATGTTTTTTGAAATTACTTCTATGGCTAGGTCAGGATTCTTCGGCATTAGGAGTAAATCAACTCCTGCTTCGACTGCTTTCGTGTATATTTCTTCTTCAGTGTAGTTAGAGGTTAATGCTTTCATATTTAAGGCATCAGTTATGACTAGACCATGGTAATTTAGTTCTTTTTTCAAAATGTCTGTAATGATGGTTCTAGAAAGACTTGCAGGTGTAAGATCGTTAGTGATATTTGGTAAGGCAATGTGACCAACCATAATTATTTTGGCGTTGTTTTGGATTGCTTTTTTAAAGGGGATAAAATCCCAATTAGTAAGTTCTTCCATATTTTTGTTTACTGTAGGTAGAGCTTGATGGGAGTCAGTAGTTGTACTGCCATGTCCAGGAAAGTGTTTATAGGTAGCGATTAAGCCAGTACTTTCAATGCCATTTGCTAGGGCGGTGCACATATCGGAAACGAGTTCTGGAGTTGCACCAAAGCTACGTGTACCAATTGCTGTATTTTCGGTATCTGTTACGATATCACAGACAGGAGCATACAAAACATTTATTCCTAAAGTCTCTGCTTCTTTGGCTAATATTTGGCCTGTTTGATAGGCAAGAGTTTGATTGTTTGTCTTGCCAATTTGCTTCATGTTGGGAATAAAGGTTGGTTTTATGTCTTTTAATAATTGTAATCTTTGAACCGTTCCGCCTTCTTGATCGACAGAAATGATTAATGGTATTTGACTCTCGCTTTGTAGGTGTTCAATATATTCTTTAGTTTGATGGTAGGTAGTGATATTGTCGCGATTTAAAATAATGCCACCTGGTTGAAGATTTTGCATGAGTTTTGTTACGTTTTCATCAACCGTATTATGAGTTTCGTAAATGATAAGCATTTGGCCAATTTTTTCTTTTAAACTCATTTGTTCTAAAAGGATATCTATCTGTTCATTTATAGTATTTGCTTGATTTGTTTTTCCTCTTTCTTCTTTATATGTTAGGGAGAATAACAATAGAGTAGAGAATAGTAATAAAATGATGATTGTTTTTTTCATAGCTTCACCTTATTTTTAGTATAACAAATAGTTGTTAAAAAATGTATGAAAAAAGACGATTTAGTTTATCGTCTTAGTAATTTGTAATGGTTTTTAAGTTGTTTAAAAATTCTTCCATAATTGTAAAATAATTTTCATTGTTTTGGCGATCTTCTTCAGATAGCGTATCCATCATATTTACAGTAATTGTCGTCGCATTTGTTTGGGTAGTTATTTCATTAATTAAATCGTTTGTTGGTTCCGTGTTTTTAACAAGTAGATATTGATACGTTCCTGAATTAAAATTATTTTTTAAAGTACTTAAACTTGCACTGCTGCTTTCATAATCTTCTAGAGAAATAACAGTAAAGCCATAATCTTCTAAAAATTTAAAAACGTTTGATGATGCAATAATTGTGCTTTGACCACGTTCACGGGCATCTTTGGCAATGCTTCTAATTTCAGCATCCAAGATGGATAATTGTTCTTTTAATTCGTTGTATTTGACACTTATTTCTTCGTTAATGTATTTTGTGCCTATTTGTTCTTCTAAGTTGTCTTTGATATTTGAGGCTAACATCAAGTAATTACTTGGGTTAAGCCAGAGTTCTTCCATGCCATATTTGTATTTTAGAGAATAAGCGGCATCGATTACTTTTAATTTACGGTTATTGTTGGATAAGTCTTTGGCGATTTCTTTTTCGCTCGTTGTACCATTGTAGATAAAAATTTCTGATTGACTGTAATCATCTATTTGTTTGTCTGTAAGAGTGTAGGTTGTAACATCGGATCCATCTGGATATATCGATGAGACTGTTCCATGTTCGCCATATAGCATTTGGGCTAAATATTCAATAGGATATGTTGTCGTATACACAGTTCCAACATTTTCACTGCAGCCCGATAATAAAAAAACCCCTAAACATAGCAAGATGATTTTGCTTTTTCTTTTCATTCTTTTTTTAGCTCCTTTTTTACTAGTGGTTGATATCCATAAATTCCGCCTGGACGGCATTTGCTAATTCTAATTAGACCCAATTTTACACCTTTTACCACACCATATTCATTTATCGCTTCGATCATATACTCGCTGCAAGTGGGAATGCACCGGCAAAAAGTATGTGAAGATAGAGGTAAACATTGATAAAATCGAATTAGAAATATTATAATCTTTTTCAGGATAATCACCTGAAGATATTGTACTACAAAAATCTTTACTTGTAAAACAACTTTTGCTTGTAGTATAATGAGGGTGAAAGTAGGTTTAAGTATGGACTTCCAAGAATTTTTTGAAAAATATCACATAAAACTTAAAAATCCAGAACGGATGCAAGTAGCTTTTACACATAGTTCTTATTCCAATGAGCATCATACAGAAAATTATGAACGATTAGAATTTTTAGGTGATGCGGTTTTAGAACTTATTACAAGTGAATATTTTTATTTGCATACCAATTTAAAAGAAGGAGATATGAGTAAAACGAGGGCTTCTTTTGTGTGCGAAAATGCCTTGGCAACTTATGCGCGGGAAATTGGTCTTGATAAATATATATTGGTAGGACATGGGCAAGTTGGAAAAGTAAATGATACGATTATTGCCGATGTTTTTGAAAGCGTATTAGGTGCGATTTATTTGGATTGCGGTTTTTTAAAAGCGAAAGAGTATGTCGATCAAATTATTTTGCCTTATATAAAAAAAGGTGTACATTTTTTAGGCGATTATAAGTCTGTATTACAAGAGATGGTGCAGACCGATAAACAAAGTTTGCGTTATGAAGTGGTCAGTGAAGAAGGACCAGCTCATGACAAACGGTTTACGGTACATGTCATCATTGATGGAATTGTTTACGGTACAGGAACCGGAAAAAGCAAAAAAGAAGCAGAACAAAAGGCAGCATATGATGCCTATCAGAAAAGAGCTGAGTAATATGAAATTAAAAGGAATACGGGCATATGGTTTTAAATCTTTTGCTGACAAGATGGAAATGGAGTTTAAAACAAATATTACGGCTATTGTTGGACCAAATGGTTCAGGGAAAAGTAATATTGTCGATGCTGTTCGATGGGTTTTAGGTGAACAATCTGTCAAAAATTTGCGTGGTTCTTCAGCGATGAGCGACGTTATTTTTGCCGGTAGTGAAACAAGAGCACCTTTTAAAAGATGTGAGGTTGCTTTGACTTTTGATAATACGACTCATTTTTTAAATACCGATTTAGTGGATGTTGAAGTTAAACGAATTTTATATTATACAGGAGAAAATGAATATTATATTAACAATGTGAAGGTTCGTTTAAAAGATCTTACCAATCTATTTTTAGATAGTGGAATTGGTGGAGATGCGTTTAATATTATTAGTCAAGGTAATATTGAGACAATTGTCAATTCTAAGCCGCTTGATCGACGGGTTATTTTGGAAAGTGCTGCTCAGGTTTTAAAATATAAAAATCGTAAAACAGAGAGTTTGAGAAAATTAGATAAAACGAAAGATAACTTAGAAAAAGTAGATTTGGTAATTGATGAACTTTCCCAAACACTTACTCCTTTAGAAGAACAAAGTAAAGTAGCTAAAAAATATGTTTTAATGGAAAATAGTTTAAAAGATTTAGAAATTGCTTTGACTGTTCAAGATATCACTTCAATGCATGAAGAGTATCAACATATTGAAGAAGAACAAAATAAATTAACAACTGAGAAAGAAAGTTTAACGACTACGAATTTAAAGAAAGCTTCTTTAGTAGAAGAAAAAGAGATGGAGTTACTTTCTTTAGAAAATAAGATTGAAGAAGAAAATAATCACTTGATCTCTTTGAATGAGAATTTAGCTAAATTAACTAGTGAAAGAACTCTTCTTTTAGAGCGGCAAAAATATACGACGAACGCTGAAAAGATCGATGAAGGTCTCTTAGCTTTAAAGGAACAAGAAGCAAAGAATGAAAAAGAAAGAGCGTTGGTAGCTCAAGAAATTGAGGAAGTTGAAAATGCAAGGAAAGAGGTTCTTAAGAAAATCGAAGATCTCGATGAAAAGACAAGTTTATTTACTTATCGGATGACGAAGTTTTTGCAAGAAAAAGAAGATTGGACAAAGAAAGAACTTGTAACGCGTAATGAAATTGAAATTTTGGAAAATAATTTAGAAAATGATGTTCAATTACCTTATGCGGTTAAAAATGTTTTGAATCATCCGCGATTAAAAGGAATAAAAGATACAATTGGTAAACTCTTAGAAGTAGATGAAAAATATACTGTCGCGGTGGATGTCGCTTTAGCGAATGCAGCCAATTTTATTGTTGTTGAAACATCAGAGAATGCGTTAGAAGCTATTCAGTATTTAAAAGAAAACAAGTTAGGAAGAGCTACCTTTTTTCCAATGGATAGTATTCGTTCAAGGTATATCGAAAAGAATACTTTAGAAAGTGTTAAGAGTGAAGATGGTTTTATTGGTGTTTTAAGTGATTTAGTGAAATATGAAGAACCTTTTAAGAATATTATTGAAAATCAACTAGGCAATGTCTTGGTTGTTCAGGATGGTCAAGCTATGAAAAAAATTAGTCGCTTGATTGCTCATAAGTTTCGGG
This sequence comes from uncultured Bacilli bacterium, assembly GCA_944332105.1. Taxonomy (GTDB): domain Bacteria; phylum Bacillota_I; class Bacilli_A; order RF39; family UBA660; genus Ventrenecus. The sequence continues at coordinate 8,717 of CALVJI010000025.1, read as the reverse complement.
TTGTAACCTTAGATGGCGAGATTACACATGCTGGTGGTTCTATTACGGGTGGTTCTTTAAAAAATAAAGCAAGTTTTTTACAAATGCGCCAAGAATTGGAGACTTTAAAAAGAAAACATCAAGGAATAAAAGAAAAAGTTGGTCAGTTGGAAGCTCTAACTGCAACTTATGATGAAGAAAAAAGAACTTTAGAAGAACAAACTCATGAATGTTTAAAAGAGAAAATGCTCATTGAAGAAAGTTTAGAAGAGAAAAAGAAAAAGCAACAAGAAGTGGAAAATACTAAAGAAGAAATTGCTAAACAGATTGCTGGAGCACAAGCCATGAAAAAGGGAAGTATTGAAGAAAGTATTGTAGGAATTACCCAGACGATTCAGGAGATTTTGCTTGAAAAAGAAAGAAAGAGTCGCAAGATAACGGAATATAAAACTGAAAAGAGTGAAATTTCTTCATGGATTGCTCAAAAAGAAATGGAAAACAAAAAGGTTACTAGTCGTATTTATCAAATTGATCAATCTTTAAAAGAATATGAAGTACGAGTTGGTAAGTTAGATACGAAAATGGATTATTTACTTGCATTATTAAGTGATAATTATCATTTGACTTATGAGAAAGCTCGTATGAATTATGTCTTAGATGTGGACGAAGATGTCGCGAGAATGAAAGTCAGTTCTTTAAAAAAGGAAATGAAAGATTTAGGCGTTGTTAATTTAGGTAGTATTGAAGAATATGAACGGATTAAAACTCGTTATGATTTTTTAGATCAACAACGCGAAGATTTGCAAAAGGCTTGTGATGACTTACTAAAAATTATTGCCGAGATGGATGAAATCATGGAAGAAAGACTCAAAGATGCTTTTGCTAAAATCGCTCAGGAATTTGCAGTGATTTTTAAAAAATTGTTTAAAGGGGGAACTGGTCTTTTAAAGTTAACGGATCCAGATAATATGTTAGAGACTGGCATTGAAATTATTGCCCAGCCACCTGGTAAGAAATTAAATAGTATTCAGTTGTTATCTGGTGGAGAGAAAACATTGACAGCTATTGCTTTGTTGTTTGCTATTTTAAATGTTTATCCTGTACCTTTCTGTATTTTAGATGAGGTAGAAGCTGCTTTAGATGAGGCAAATGTCGATACTTTTGGCAAATATTTACAGGAACAAAAAGATAAAAGTGAATTTATTTTAATTACGCATAAAAAAAGAACGATGGAATATGCGGATACTTTATATGGTATTACAATGCAAGAACAAGGTGTTTCTAAAATTGTCAGTGTAAAGTTAGAAGGAGAAAAGAATGCAAGTTAAAAAAGTATTTGTTTTGGGAATGGCTCGCAGCGGTTATGAAGCTGCTAAGTTGTTGGCTAAAGATCATGTGGTGCTCATTGTTGATGGAAAAGAACAGATTAAAGAGCATGTCGAAGAATTACAAAGTTTAGGTGTGACGGTGAAAATTGGTGAAGATCCTGTAGTGTTATTAGATGAAAGCTTTGATTTAATGGTGAAAAATCCTGGAATTCACTCCAGTCACCCAGCAGTTTCAAAAGCTTTAGAGCTCCATATTCCTGTTATTAATGAAGTGGAATTAGCGTATCATTATTTAAATTCTAAAGCTCATGTAATTGGAATAACAGGTTCTAATGGAAAGACCACAACGACTACTTTAATCTCTTTGTTTTTACAAGAAGATGGACGTAAGGTTTTTACAGGTGGAAATATCGGTATTCCGTTTTCACAGTTTGTGTTAGATGTGCAGGATGGGGATTTCGTTGTCCTTGAGATTAGCGATCATCAACTTTGTGATATGAATGATTTTAAAACAGAAGTGAGTGTTTTAACGAATTTGTATCCTGTTCATCTAGATTTTCATGGTTCTTTTTTGAAATATCAAGAAATAAAGAAACGAATATTTTCGCATCATACAAAAGAAAATTTAGCAATTCTAAATAAAGATAACAATGAATCTGTTTTATTAACACACGATATTTTAAGCACAAAAATGTATTTTAGTAAACAGGATGAAGAAGATTGTTTTATAAAAGAAGGAGCTATTTATTATCATGAAGAAAAAATAATTGATTTAAAAGAGATTCTTTTACAAGGCAATCATAATTATGAAAATATCATGGCGGCCATTTTGGCTGTAAAAAAATATGATGTAAAAACTTCAAGTATCCAAAAAGTATTAAAGACTTTTCAAGGAGTTCCTCATCGTATTGAGTTTGTAAGAACTTTGAAGGGCCGTTCTTTTTACAATGATAGTAAGGCAACAAATTGTGAATCGACAAAAATTGCTTTACGATCTTTTCAAAAACCTACTTTACTTTTGCTAGGGGGATTGGATCGAGGACATTCTTTTGATGATTTAACACCGGAATTAAAAAACGTTAAGTATGTCGCATGTTATGGTGAGACTAAAAACAAAATTACAGAATATTGTAAACAACAAGGTATTGCTTGTGATATGTTTCTAAATTTAGAAGAGGCTACTAAAGCGTGTTATCAAAAAAGTCAAGAAGGAGATGTAATTTTACTTAGTCCTGCTTGTGCTTCTTGGGATCAGTTTGATTCATTTGAACAACGAGGTGACGCTTTTAAGAAAATTGTAAATAGTTTGGGGGAATAAAGATGCAGTTACGTGATTATAAGCACATTTATATGATTGGCATTGGTGGTATTTCCATGTCTGGATTAGCGATGATTTTACGAAGTTGGCATTTTTTGGTCAGCGGGTCTGATCAAGTTGCTTCTAAAGTGACGGATGATTTAATTAAAAATGGCATTGCTGTTTTTATAGGACAGAAGAAAGAAAATATCACGGATGATATTGATTTAGTTGTTTATACTGCGGCGATTAAGGAAGATAATGAAGAGTTTCGGGCGGCAAAAGAAAAAGGAATTTTGATGCTTGAACGTGGTGCTTTTTTAGGAGAACTCACGAGACTTTTTCCCAAGACGATTGGAATATCAGGGACACATGGTAAGACAACAACGACGGGAATGGTTGCCAGTATCTTTTTAGCGGCCAAGAAAGACCCGACTATCCAAATTGGGGCTTACTTTGATTTGTTAGAAGCTAATTACCGGGTAGGGAAAAGTCCTTATTTTATTATTGAAGCTTGTGAATATGCGGATTCTTTTTTAAGTTTTCGAGAGGAAAGTGCCATTGTTTTAAATATTGATAATGATCATTTAGATTATTTTAAGAATATGGAAAATATGCAGCAGAGTTATCAAAAATATGTTGCCTCTTTACCTTCAAATGGCGTTTTAGTCATCAATAAAGAAGATGAAAGATGTATTCTTTTACAGAACTATACAAACGCTAATGTAGTAACGGTAGGTAGAGAAAATGCCGATTGGACTTATGATCATGTTTCATATAATCTTGATGGCTATCCTTCTTTTGATTTATATCATGAAGGAAAGTATCAAAGACGCATTTCTTTACACGTAACAGGTGAATATAATATTTTAAATAGTTTATGTGCCATTGCATTATGTTCTTTTTATCAGATTTCTTTAGAAGACATACAAAGGGGTTTTGATGCTTTTAAAGGTACAAGTAGACGGATGGAATATAAAGGAGTATTTCGCGGGGCTTCTCTTTATGATGATTATGCGCATCATCCGACTGAAGTAAAGAAGACAGCTGAAGGAATTTTAAAAAAGCAATTTCATGAATCTTGGGTTATTTTTGAATGTCATTCTTATAGTCGGCTAAAAAATTATTTGCATGAATTTGCTACAAGCTTATCTTTGTTTGATCATATTATAATAACCGATATATTTCCGGCACGAGAAAAAGACATTTACGGGGTTCATGAAAGTGATTTACAAGCCGAATTAGAAAGACTTCATAAAGACGTTTGTTATATTAAGACATACGAAGATATCAAAAATTATTTGATAGCAAATGTACAACAAAATGATTTAATTATAACGATGGGAGCTGGGAAAATTACAGCCTTGGCAACCTATCTACTAGGGGGAGAATAAATGGAAGAATTTTACGTTGGAAGAATTATTAGAGAAAAAAATCAAAAATTAATTATTGAAGGAAATGTGCCAAGTAAATCGCTACAGGAAGATCAAGCTTTTAAAGATTTTTTCATGGCTTTTTTGAATCGTTATGGATTTATTAAAAATACGGAGTATATTATTCGTAGTTTACAAATTATGTTTCAAGAATATCATGGAACTTTGAATATTAAAGGTATGGGGGATAGAGAGTTCGAATTGCTTATTCAACCTGAATTTTTATTTTATCGTATAACAAGTCCAAGTGGTTTTAGTGCTTATAGTCAATCTGAGTCCAGAGGAACTCAAGTTACAAGTTGTTTTACAAATTTAGAGGAAGCACAGAGAGCAATGTACCAACTTACTACGGTTGCTAAACAGTTAAAGGAGAACGAGACATTTAATTTGCCTGAAAATTATCGAATTATTAAAACGATTTATGAAATCTTTTTTGCAACGAATTTTAATGCTCAGGAAAGTACTTTAGCTCAAAGATTACAATATATGCTTGCGATTTTATCCCATTTTTCAGTTGTTGTTCCAGAGGTTTATTTTTATCGTAATACCAAAGGAGTACCTGTTTCACAGGAGCTTATTTCTATGACACGAGATATTCAAGCTTATCCTAATTTACAAACGAAATTAACCCCAGTTTCTTTAGCTAAAGAAAATGAGAATATTATCCGAATAGTAGGGGAAAGCATTCGGGCGTTGCCTGGCGATGTTTTAGCTAACTTGAAACAAACTTGTATGGTTTTATATGCTAAAGAGTGGTGTTTACCACAAAGAGCAGATGTTGATGAAGTTTGTGAGTATTTAAAAATGGGTAAGGAACAAGTGAATGATACTTTGCAGTTACGACTTCGTATTAAGAAAAGAATTCAAGAGGAAGCATAGATTTTAGTAGAGGTGATAGGATGATCGCATATGAAACGGATTCAAGAAAAATAAAAAAAGGCCAAACTTTTGTGGCTATTAAAGGACATACTGTAGATGGACATGACTATATTTCAAGTGCTATTCAAAATGGCGCTAGTCGGATTATTGCTGAACATGAAGTGGATGCAAGTGTACCTGTAGAGATTGTGCCTGATTCTAGTTTGTATTTAAAAAATGCGTTAGTAAAAGAATATGGTAAGACTTTAGAAAAATTAAAAATTATTGGCGTCACTGGGACAAATGGGAAGACCACGACTTGCTATTTAACGTATCAGTTACTAAAGGCTTTAGGGGTGCAAGTTGCCTATATGGGAACGATCGGCTTTTGCTTTTTAGATGAACAAATCGAGTTACCTAATACAACACCTGAAATTTTGACTATTTATAAGTTATTTCTTGAAGCGATGGAAAAGGGATGTACGACTGTCGTTATGGAAGTGAGTAGTCATGCGCTTTCTCTAGAAAGAATTGCTGGTCTTTCTTTTACGATTGGTGCATTTACGAATTTAACTGAAGATCATTTGGATTATCATAAGACAATGGAAAGTTATTTGGCGGCAAAGTTAAAGATTTTGAATTATATGCGTGATGATGGTGTATTTTTAGTAAATGCTGATGATGAGGCAAGTGCTTCTTTTGAAAAGAAATTTGAGTACACAAAAAGAATTGGATTAAGTAATAGTGATTACGAGATAAAAGATTTTTCTTTTGATCCAGCAAAAACTCATATTTGTTTTCGATATGAAAAGAGAGATTATGAAGTAGATACGCATTTGACTGGTAAGTTTAATGTCTATAATTATTTAATGACCGTTGCCATCGTGCATGAATATGGTTTTATTTTAGAAGAAATTTTAAAACAATCTGCGTATCTTTATCCGCCTAAGGGACGTTGTGAAACTTTTTTGGTTCGTGATGGGTTTGCTGTTGTGGATTATGCTCATACTCCTGATGCAGTATTAAAGGTATTAGAAACTTATCGTGAGGTTACTCAAAATAAAATAATTACCGTAATTGGGTGTGGGGGAGATAGAGATCCGATTAAAAGGCCTATTATGGGGCGTATTGCAAGCGAAAAAAGTGATTATGTGATCTTTACCAATGATAATCCACGGACTGAGGATCCAGAAAAAATTATGCAAGATATTCTAAAAGGAGTAGAACAGACTAACTATGAAGTTATTTTAGATCGTCATGAAGCTATTAAAAAAGCTTTAGACTTACTTAATAGTGGGGACGTTGTTTTACTGTTAGGTAAAGGACATGAGGACTATCAAATTAGTGGCCATGAAAAAATTCATTTTGATGATCGGGAAGAAATACAAAAATATACTCAAAATTTATAGAAAATAAAAATGCAAGAAACTTAAATTTCTCGCATTTTTTCTTGGTTTTTATAAGGATTTTTAGGATCGATTCGATCAATAAATAAAATTCCGTTTAAATGATCGATCTCGTGCTGGAAAGCGATAGAGATATCTTCACGCACGCGAATTTGATATTTTTTTCCTTCCATGTCATATGCTTCAACAGTGATTCTAGCACGTCTTGGAACAATTCCTTCTACTTCTCTATTAATACTTAAACAACCTTCGCCTTCGCCTACATAAATTTCTTCTTCACTGTAAGAAAGGATTTTTGGATTAATTACAATATAATTTTTAAACTTTCCTGGTTCTACTTCTTCAACAATGACAAAGATGCGTTTTAATACACCTACTTGGACAGCTGAAAGCCCCATGCCAGCTCGTAAATCATATTTAACTCTTTCTTCTTCAATTTGACTAAGCGTTAAATAATCGATCATATCTTGGATCATTTTTTTATCTTCTTTACTTAATGGAAAAAAGACTTCAGTACTTTTCTCACGTAATCTTTTGTCTTTTTCGTCTAACACTACTATATCTGGTAATTTCATAATTCACCCCTAAAAACAGTATTATTGTATCATAGATTTGTAAAAAGAAAAGCAAAAATTTTGTTTTCTATAAAAAAAGAAGAACTTTTTAGTTCCTCTAATTATTGTTATTGTTCCATGTCCAACCAGCACCAATGATGATAACTAATAGGATAAATAAAACAATCCAGATTGCTGCACCAGCGCCATAGCCACTTGTGTAGCCAGCGTATCCTACGTTGCAACATGGAGTTTGGTAACCATAGTTTCCACCATAGTACCCATTGTTTCCATAATAATACATATATGTAACCTCCTAATCTATCTACTATAGTTTATTAGTTTTTTCTTTTTTTGACATAATTTTTTTGAAAAGAATATTGTCAATGTTCAAATTTTTTCTAACACTTTCTTATTTTTATGATATGATTAATATAGGAAAGGTGAAGCGCATGAAAGCCTTATATCAAAAAATGGATAAGCCATTACTTTTTTTCATGATTGTCTATTCTATATTGGGGCTCGTGATGATATTAAGTGCCTCGAGTGTGTCGGCGGTGTTACGATATGGAGTTTCTTCTTCCTATTTTTTTGTTCGACAGCTTATCATTGTTTGTGGATCATTTTTGGTAGGACTTTTTTTGATTTTGCGTATTCCTACTAAATCTTATAAAGTACTTGCGCCGCTTTATTTAATTGGTGTATTTATTTTACTGGGAGTAGTATTTGCTTACGGTATTGTAGCTGGTGGAGCACAAAGTTGGTTAGATTTAGGTTTTTTTAATTTACAACCAACCGAATTTGCTAAAACTGCACTTATTTTATATATGGCTGTTTTTTATGAAAAAAGTATCAAAAAAAATAAACCGTTTATGTATAATTTTATACCGATTATTTTTGCAATTATTATTTTCTTTTTAGTCGCGATGCAACCCGATTTTGGTGGTGCGGTTATTATTGCTGGCATAGTTTTTTTTACGTTTTTGGCTGTTCCTTTTGAAAGTGATAAAAAGGTTAAAATTATTAAGTATTTGGGTTTTGCAGGCATTATTTTTGCAGTTGCCTTACTTTATAGTGGCTCAGATATTTTTAACAGTACACAGTTAGCTAGATTAAAGTTTCAAAATCCTTGTTCAAGATATATGGAAGATACTGGATATCAAGTTTGTAATGGCTTTATTGCTATTCATAACGGTGGGTTATTTGGTGTAGGACTAGGTAATTCTAGTCAAAAGTATTTATATTTACCTGAAGCTCATACAGATTTTATTTTTCCGATATTAGTAGAAGAATTAGGATTACTAGTTGGTATTTTAGTTATTTTGGGTTATGTTTATATATTATATCGAATTTTAAAAATTGCGAAAGCCTGTGATCATATACGTAACTCTATTATTTGTTATGGAACTTTTATTTATATATTATTGCATTTATTTATTAACTTAATGGGAGTACTCGCGCTTATTCCTTTAACAGGTGTACCGCTTCCTTTCTTAAGTTATGGTGGAAGTTTCAATATGAATATTATTATGATTTTATTTGTAATTCAAAGAATCGCTATTGAAAATAAACAAAATGCCGAGAAAAGAGAATTAGCAAGATTAACAAGTACGTAAATGTGTCAAAGCATTTACTTTTTTTAATATTTAAAGTTGCTATAATGTGCGATTTCGGTTATAATTTTTATAGCTAAAAGAATAAAAATATGAATTCTTAGTTGTAATTTAAACCATACTAGGTTATAGAAAGAGAAGTGTAAAAAATGGAAAAGAAAATAAGTAAGAAGGGAGTTATGTCAATATTTCGGACACAAAACAGAGGGGGTTTTTAAATAAAAGTGACATTATTAGCTTTATTTTCGA
>CALVJI010000024.1 GCA_944332105.1 uncultured Bacilli bacterium | reverse complement strand
GTATTTAATACAAGTTTAAAAGGAAAAATAAGAATAGAAGCAAAAATAACAAACTATAGTCCAATAGACCAAGGATTCAAAACACTCGCCGATGCCATGTTAGTAAACGAGTATCAATCCTCAACAGTAGAAGCAGCCAAACAACAAATCGAAGCCAAACAAGCTCCAGACTTTACAAAAACAGCTCCAATAATTGAATGGACAGAAAATCATGCAAATGGTACAGTTGGAAGGGCCTTAACGATGCCTCATCCAAGCCTAGTTGGCACAGGAGGAATTGCAGCCAATTTAACAAATGAAAACATTTTACCAAGAATAGGAACAAGTTATACTTTTAATGGCAAGAGCGGACAATATACGATAGGAAATTTATCCTATGTAGATCCAACAACGTTAGATTATGACGGTGAAACTAAATATTATTTTTGTAATGCGGGTCTAAGTACGAATTCAAGTGATTTAATTACAACGTATCACGTTGTATCAAATTGTACAACAATGTATCAAATTGTCTCAGCAACAAGCACTGACGAAACTCGTATAGGGGTTGGTGGGACTTCCATTAAAACAAGAGTATATCGAATGACTGCTTATGCTTATACTCAAAGTGAGCAAGAAAGTGATAAATCCGATCGAGGTTTATACATGACGGAAGACCAAGATGGCAAGTGTTATTACTATCGTGGAAGTGTAAGTAATAACTATGTTCAATTTGCTGGATATTACTGGCGAATCATTCGGCAAAATGGCGATGGTTCTGTACGTTTACTTTATGCAGGAACCAATGTTAATGCAACAGGAACAGGACTACAAATCCAGACAAATGCTTTTAATAGTACAAGAAACAATCCAGGATATGTAGGTTACATGTATGGTGGTACATTTAATACAAGTTATGAACTAACCCATGCCAATAAAAATGATTCATCTATAAAAACAATATTAGATAATTGGTATGTAAGCAACATTGTAAATAAAAATCTTGAACAGTATATAGCCGACTCAGGATTTTGTAATGATCGAAGTATTTATAGTGGAAGTGATGGAGTAAGTACAGCATCAAATACAAGCTTTGGAGGATATGGAAGATATATCAATCATAATCCAACTTTAGTTTGTCCACAGCAAAATGATTTATTTACAGTAGAAAATGAAGACGGTAACCAAGCTTTAACTTATCCAATAGGATTAATTACAACAGATGAGCTTATGTTAGGTGGTTTATCCGCTGGTTATTTAAATAGACTGTCTTATACTTACTCTTCAGAAGACTATTGGACAATGACACCTCGTTTTTTCTATGCAGCAGATGCATCGGCCAATGTATATGCTGAAAGATCAGATGGAAATATAAGTGATTTTTGGGCAATAATAAATTTTGGCGTAAGGCCTGTTATAAATCTAGCCTCTACTGTCGAAATAGAATCTGGGATTGGGACCTCGAATGATCCTTACATCGTAAAAACCGCATAAAAGATAATGATCTAGTGTTAAAAAAAGCACTAGATTTTTTCAATAATAAAAAGAAAAGTAAATTTTAAAATTATTTAAAAGATTATAAGTTAACAATTTTTATCTCGAATTAAAACTTTCCCTTTTCCCTTATAAATTTTTAATTCTTCATCTAAAAAATTTGAAATAAAATATTCATTCAAATCCATTTCGAATATCTCATCTAATATTCTGTCATATCCAATACTCGGTACAATGTATAAATTCCAACCTTTGTCTAAATATTCTTTAAAATTGCGAATTCCATATAAAGATGCAGTTGTAATTTTCTTTTCACAACTCTCAATTTTATGAAAACCAGAAAATCTAACTAGAAGTTCTTCCTTACATTTTAAAGTGCATTCTTCTATTTTTTTGCCAAGTTCAGCTTTCCTGTTAGAACCATTTAATTTTTCAAAGGAACGATACAAACTCAATTTCGCATCTAAAAATCCAATTGTTAATTTAACAATATTTGGTTGATAGCTCCTTTCAATACTTGATAAAGTCCCATTTTTAGAACGAGATTTTCCGGAGATACTTTCAACATTAAATTTTCTTATACTGTGTAAACTTTCTATTGCTTTTTGAATTTCAGAAGTATATATAGTGGGTAACTTATAAATCGAATTTGCATAAGCTTGATATTCGACCTCACTAACAAATCCACGTGTAAGAATATCTTTAATTTTTTCGCTATAATTTTCTTTGCAAGAAATATTTTTTTCATTTTTTAATCTTTCAAAAATATCCCAAAATGAATAGGTTAAATTTCCTTCTTTATGAGCAACTCCAGTATTATATAGGTAACCATGAGGAGTAATAAACCATGCATCGGACATACAGCATTCTACAATCTTATCTTTTGAAGGAATAAGGATACATTCGAGTCGATTGATATCAGAAATGGCATGCGATAGATTCATACTTATTTCATTTAAGAACTTTTGAAAGTTTGGAAATAAAGATATAAAAAATTGAGCAAAATTATAGTAATCTATTAATAAAAATTTTATATCATTTAGGTTAGGATTAGAAAGAATTTGTAATATATTTTCAAAAGTTTGTTCTTCTTCACACCTTTCAAGAAAAAGAAATTCTTCAGCAGTAATATTAGATTGTATGTACCTTTGATATGCCCAACCTTGAATAAGTTTGTGTAAAAATTTTAACTGTTGAAAAAGTATAGAATATTTAGAAAAAAGCTCGTTAGAAACTTTTCTATCAAAAATATATTTTGAAGTGGTTTCGGTAGAACTAACTTGTTCCAGAAAAATTTTGAAATTTTTTGGATTTTCTAATTCGGAATAATATTTGTACATAATTATCACCTGTTTTTTTAGTATTTTACAGGATAGAATTTTAAATGTAAAGTTTAGTTTTTAGTGAAAACAAAAAGAAATTTTAATCATATAAAAACTCCCGTAAATACGAGAGTTATTTTCTACTGGTGTCCCCTGTAGGAATCGAACCTACAACTAAACCTTAGGAGGGTCTTGTAATATCCATTTTACTAAGAGGACATACACATATTTTAACAAAAAAACGACAAAATGAAAAGTATAGATTGACGTTTCTATAAGATATGTTTATAATAAAATTAATATGAAATTTATTTCATGTTAGAAAGGATATATTATATGTTAGAAATAAAAGATATATGTTTTACAAGAGATCATAAAAAAATCCTTGATCATATAAGTTTAACTTTAAATGAAGAAAAGTTTTACGTAATTACAGGACCAAATGGTTCAGGAAAAAGTACATTAGCCAAAATTATCATGGGCATTACAAAGCCAGACAGCGGTACGATTCTTTTAAATAATCAAGATATAACCGCATTAAGTGTGGATGAAAGAGCTAAATTAGGACTTGGTTTTGCCTTCCAACAACCTGTTCGCTTTAAAGGCTTAACCGTATATGATTTACTTACGATTTCAGTAGGTAAAAAAATCGAGAAAAAAGAAGCTTGTGCTCTTTTATCAAAAGTCGGATTATGTGCGAAAGAATATGTTGATCGTGAGATAAATTCCTCTTTATCTGGTGGGGAACTAAAACGCATTGAAATCGCGACTGTAATAGCTAGAAATCCTAAAGTAGCCATTTTTGATGAGCCAGAAGCCGGTATAGATCTTTGGAGTTTTCAAAACTTGACAGAAGTGTTTAAAGACTTAGAAAAGACAAGTAAAGGTATTACTTTAGTGATCTCTCACCAAGAACGTATTTTAAAAATTGCCGATGAAATTATTTTGTTAGAACAAGGAAAAATTAAGAAAATTGGTTCAAAAGAAGAAATGCTACAAATGATTTTATCTGAACCAAAATGTTGCATGAAAGGTAGGGAATAGAATGAATGAACAAGAAGAAAAACTGCTAGAAGCCATTAGTGATGAAAAATTTACAGAAAAAGATGCCTACAACATTCGAAAAAACGGCCAGAGCGTAAAACGTAAAAACAACCCATATATTGATATTGTCCCAAAAGAAGATAATAAAGGAATTGATGTATATGTCAAAGAAAATACACTTTTAGGTATTGTTCATATTCCTGTAATCTTAACAGAAAGTGGGTTAAAAGATGTTGTGTATAATGACTTTCATATTGGGAAAAACTCCAACGTAATTATTCTAGCGGGCTGTGGTATTCATAATGATCTACATAACGACACAGAGCATGATGGAATTCACCGCTTTTATCTAGAAGAAAATGCCAAAGTAAAATATGTTGAAAAACATTATGGTGAGGGAGTAGGTACAGGGCAAAAAATATTAAATCCCGTAACAGAAATATACATGAAAAAAGGCTCAAGCATGACTATGGATACTTCTCAAATAAAAGGGGTCGATGATACCTTAAGAGAAACAAAAGCACTTTTAGAAGAAGACACGACTCTACAAATTAATGAAAAAATATTGACAGATAAAACGCAAAGTGCCAAGACCATATTCACAATAGAACTAAATGGCGAAAATGCAAGTACTCATGTTACTTCAAGAAGTGTCGCGACAGAAAATTCCTATCAAGAATTTATTTCGAACATTACAGGCAATAGTAAATGTTATGCCCATGTAGAATGTGATGCAATTTTAAAAGAGTCGGGAAAAGTAAAAGCTATTCCAGAAATTTATGCTAAAAATGTCGATGCCAATTTAATTCATGAAGCAGCCATTGGTAAAATCGCAGGCGAACAACTTATGAAATTAATGAGTTTAGGTCTTAGAGAAAAAGAAGCAGAAGAAGCAATCATTAAAGGTTTTTTAAAGTGAGGGACAATTATGGCTAAATTAGTACTAGTACGACATGGTGAAAGTGTGTGGAACAAAAAAAATCTTTTTACTGGATGGACCGATGTAGATTTATCGATCAAGGGAATCCATGAAGCACAAGAAGCAGGAAGACTGTTAAAAAATAAAGAGATGGATTTTCAAATTGCTTTTACCTCTGTTTTAAAAAGAGCTGTTCATACATTAGAATACATTTTAAAAGAAATGAATGAATCAGTGCCTGTAGTAAAAGCTTATGAATTAAATGAAAGACATTATGGAGCATTGCAAGGATTAAATAAAGAAGCGATGGCCTTAAAATATGGTGAAGAACAGGTGCAGTTGTGGCGTCGTAGTTTTGCTAAACGTCCGCCCATGCTTACCGAGATGGACGAACGTAATCCACAGAAAGATCCCTTATACAAAGACGTTCCAAAAGAAAAATTACCTTTAGGAGAAAGTTTAGAAGATACGATCAAACGAGTCGTACCCTTTTATGAAAAAGAAATTGTTCCCCATTTAAAAAATAATGAAAATGTGTTAGTCGTAGCCCACGGCAATAGCTTACGAGCCTTAGTAAAATATTTAGAAAATATTAGCGATGAAGATATTGTGAATTTAGAAATTCCTCTTGGTATGCCTTGGATTTATGATATAGATAGTGAAGGCAAAATCTGTGGCAAAGAAAAGTTAGGTGAGTAAAATGAGTACGGTAAGAAAACCTATTAAAAAAACAAGTATTCAAAAAAAAGATAAAATCATCGATCAAGGCTTTGCTTTAATGTGTGAAAAAGGCTTTCATAATGTCAGTTCTATTGACATCGCTAAATATGCGGGAGTCTCAACTGGCTGTATCTATCAATATTTTAAAGATAAAAAAGCTATCTTTATCGAAGGCGCTAAAAGACACTTAAAAAACATTTGCTTTCCCATGGTCGATGCCTTTATCAAATTTGCCAGTCAAGATATATCTTTAGAAGAAGTAGTATCTTTAGTCTTAAAAGAATCTGTAAAAACCCAAAGACTTTCCTGTAATGCCCATCAAGAACTTTTAAGCATGTGTTGCCTAGATGAAGAAATTGCCCAAATTTTTAGTCAAAACGAATTAGAAGCAACCGCCAAAATTGATGAACAACTTCGGTTGAAAAAAATAAACTTATCTCATAGTAAAGAAAAAATTCATTTGTTTATTCATATCGTTGACGATTACAGTCACGAAATGATCTATCATCAACATCCAGAATATGATTATGAAGTCATGTATGAAGAGACATGTAAACTTTTAGTACAATTATTGAAAGGGGAAGAAAAATGAAAAAAAGTACAGAAAGAAATATTTTAGTTGCTTTTCTTCTAAACTTAAGCTTTTCGGTTATTGAAATTGTCGGAGGCTTATTTACCAATAGCATGGCAATTTTATCCGATGCGATCCATGATTTTGGGGATGCCTTTTCCATCGGTGTATCCTATTTTTTAGAGAAAAAGAGTAAACGAAAACCAAATACCATATACACTTATGGTTACTTACGTTATTCCGTGCTAGGAGCTTTTATTACAACGACGATTTTAACACTTGGTTCCCTAGTTGTTTTAATCGGGGCCATTACCCGTATCATTTATCCTGAACCCATTCATTATGAAGGGATGATTGGTCTATCGATCATCGGTATTATCATTAATTTCCTTGCCGCGTATACTACTAAAGAAGGGGATTCTTTAAACCAAAAAGCTGTCAATCTCCATATGCTTGAAGATGTCCTAGGTTGGGTTGTCGTCTTTATTGGTTCTATTTTAATGAAATTCACAGATATTACTTATATTGATTCTATAATGAGTATCGGTATTGCTCTTTATCTATTAAAGCATGCGGTGGGTAATTTAAAAAATATTTTAAATCTCTTCTTAGCCAAAGTACCAAGTGATATTCATTTAGAAGAAGTAAGAGACAAAGTTTTAAAAATCTCTGGTGTCAAAGATGTGCACCACATTCATATTTGGAGCTTAGATGGAGTTCACAATTATTTAACGATGCATGTTGTTGTATCAAAAGAAAAGGATTTAAAAGTAAAAAAACAAATTAAAGAGGCATTAGCCACTCTAAATATCACTCATAGCACCTTAGAATTAGAGCTCCCAAGTGAACAATGCGAAGAAGAAAGCTGTGACGTGAAAACAAGTAGTGTGGCTCATCATCACCATCATCATGAATAGAAAGGAAAATATTTATGCAAGTAAAATTACATGTTCAAAAAATGGTTTGTGAAGGCTGTGAAAATCGTCTTATAAACGCTTTAAAAGAAATAAAAGGAGTAGAAAAAGTCACTGCAAATTATCAAATAGAAGAAGTAGTAGTCCAGTTAAAAAATAAAGAACTCTTAGAAAAAGTGATTAAAAAAATTGAAGACTTAGATTTTCTAGTTGTAGGAGAAAAAGATGAATAAAACAACTTTACAAGTAAGTGGTATGACTTGTAGTGCGTGTTCCCTTGGCTTAGAAAAATACATAAAAAAACAAAAACATATTATTGATGTTGAAGTAAATCTAATTTTACAAACGGTGGCAATTACCTATGAACGCCCTTTAACAAAAAAAGATTTAATGCGTTTTGTGAAAGAAGCAGGGTTTTCATGTGATGCCAAAAAGAATAAGTCCTTATCATGGAAAGCCTTTTTCTTCTTTTTATTTCTAGGTCTTTTTTTAATGTATATTTCCATGGGACACATGTTTCATTTACTCGTTCCCGATTTCATAAATAAAGAAACACATCCCCTAAATTATGCACTTTTTCTATTCATCGCGACCATTCCTTTCTTGTTTTATGGCAAAGATATTTTACAAAGCGGCATCAAAAACTTGCTTCATAAAACAAGTAATATGGATACATTAATTACTTTTGGGGTTATTGTAAACTTTCTTTATAGTTTAAGTGAACTCGTGAGTCTTTATAAAGGAAACATCGCCAGTGTAAACAATTTATATTTTGAGTCTTCTGCTTTTATTTTGCTTTTTGTAAAATTAGGAAGATTAATTGATACAGAAAACAAAAGCAAGGCGGTAGATTCTTTACAAAATTTAGTGACGATGACACCTAAAGAAGGCAGAATCATAAAAGAAGAAAAAGAGTATGTAATACCTATTAATGAAATAAATGTCCATGATCATGTCATGGTAAAACCCGGTGAAGTTTTTCCTGTTGATGGCATCGTAATAGATGGCAAAAGTCACGTGAATGAAGCCTTTTTAACAGGGGAGTCCTTACCCGTTTTAAAAGAAAAGAAAAGTGAAGTTTTAGCAGGTAGTATGAATTTAGAAGGTGTTTTAACTTATGAAGCTTTAAAAGTGGGAAAAGACTCGATGATTAGCCATATTACTAAACTGGTCATGAATGCGTTTACAAAAAAAACATCTCTTGAAAAAAACGTCGATAAAATAAGTCGCTTTTTCGTGCCTTTCATCATTACTATGGCAAGTATCTTTTTTGTTTTCCATTTAGCCTTTCATGACTTAGAAACAGCCATTGCCTCTTTTGTGACTACCTTAGTTGTTGCATGCCCTTGCGCGTTAGGACTTGCCACTCCACTTGCGTTAGTCGTAACTATTGGAAACTTATCTAAAAAAGGTATCTTTGTAAAAAATAGTGAGGCTCTAGAAAACTTGCCGAAGATCAAAAATATTTTATTAGACAAAACCGGAACGATTACCACAGGAGAAATCTCTTTGGTCCATAGTCATGTAAAAAAGGACGAAGCTCTTACATATTTATGTAGTTTAGAAAAAAATTCAACCCATCCAATAGGCGTAGCTTTACAAAAAGAGAGTAGGCCTGTTGTAACGGTAAAAAACTTTAAAAATCATCCAGGATTTGGCATTGAAGGAAAAATTGGCAACACCGTATACTATGCTGGATCCACGAAATTCTTAAAAACATTTGCTTTAAAAAATCCTTACACTAAAGAAGAAAAAGACTATTTAGCAAAAGGCTATATGATCGTATATTTATTTTCTAAAAAAGAAGTACTTGGTTTATTTGCTTTACGAGATACCCTTAAAAAGGATATTGTAAAGACCCTTGATAACTTGCAAAAAGACTATCAACTTTGTATGATTACCGGAGACAATGAAGTAACAGCAAAAGTAATCGCGAGCGAAGTACACATATCCAAGGTTTTTGCTGAAGTAACACCAGAAGAAAAAGAAGAGTTAGTGATCAATCATGCACCTGCTTTAATGATCGGCGATGGCATTAATGATGCACCCGCCCTAAAAGCCGCGACAGTCGGTGTAAGTGTCTTTGGGGGCTCAGATGTCAGCGCGGACTCTTCAGACATTGTTTTCCTAAAAGAAGATATTACACTTTTACAAACACTTTTTCATGTTAGTAAAAAAACCATAAAAATTATTAAAGAAAATCTCTTTTGGGCTTTCTTTTATAACTTAATTATGATTCCATTAGCCAGTGGTTTCTTACCAATTACGCTAAACCCAATGATCGCAAGTCTTGCTATGACTTTTAGTAGCATTACGGTTGCCCTAAATAGTTTAAGATTAAGAAAATAATTGTGTTAGAAAAAGAAAGACTATCTTTTTTAGAAAGAATAAGGTACAATCTAAATGTTTAAGGTGATTATATGGATATTGAACATTTAGATTTTTCTTTTGGTGTAACGCCTATTTTTCTAAATGCCTCCGCGCATATTAGTTATGGGGATCATGTCGGTGTGATCGGTGTAAACGGGGCAGGGAAATCGACTTTATTTCATTTAATATTACAGGATTTAGAACCAGATTATGGAAAAATTATTCTTTCCAAAGAAACAAGAGTTGCCTATCTTCCCCAAGTTTTAAAAGATGCAATTTTTTCTATGGACATTTCCGTTTTGGATTATGTAAAAACCGGAAGACCCTTAGTTTCGCTAGAAGAAAAACTTGCTAATATATATCAAGAAATGAGTACAAAAACACCTAAAGAATGTACAGAACTTCTAAAAAAAGCCAGTAAAATTCAAAGCTTAATTGATTTTTACGAACCGTGGGAAGCTGAAGATCAATTATTAGAAATATTAGCTGGTCTAGATCTCGTAGATTTGATGGATACTCACTTACAAAATCTTTCGGGTGGTGAGAAAAGTAAAGTAGCCTTCGCCCATCTTTTATATAGTAAACCCGATTTAATTTTACTAGATGAACCAACAAATCATTTGGATATAAATACCAAAGAATATATTATGGAATACCTTTCCAAATATTCCGGAACCATTTTAGTAATTTCTCATGATCAAGAATTCTTAAATAAAGTAACGAATAAAACTTTATATATTGATAAAAGGACACATCAAATGGATCTCGTTCATGGTAATTTTGCCAAATATAAAGAGCGCAAAGAAGAAGAACAGAAAACCAAAATGCGATTATTAGAAAAACAAGAAAAAGAAGAAGAAAAATTAAAAAAAATCATTGCAAAATATATTCGTGGAAATGAAAAGAAAGCAAATATCGCGAAAGACCGTCAAAAGAAACTTGCTAAATTAGAACAAAATAAAGTTGTATTAGAAAAGGAATATAAGAGAGCAAAATTTACAATGACTGTAAAAGAAAAAGGAGACTTCTATCCTTTACGAATCGAACATCTTACCTTTGGCTATCACCCAGATGATCTAGTTATCGATGATTTTTCTTTGCAAATGATTCGCCAAGAAAGATATGTAGTAGTCGGAGAAAATGGCGCGGGAAAATCGACACTTTTAAAATTGATTGTCGGTTTATTAACCCCTTTAAGTGGTACAATTAGTTTAGGTAATAAAGTAACTATTGGTTATTATGCTCAAGAACATGAACAATTAGATGAAGAAAAGACGATTATTGAACATTTTTATACAGTAACAAAAGATATATCGTTTTTAAGAGGTTTACTCGGCCGCTTTCTTTTCTTTGGCGAGGATATCTATAAAAAAGTCGCGATTTTATCACCAGGAGAACGCAGTAGAGTAGCCTTAGCTAAACTCGCCTTATCTGCAGCAAATCTTTTAGTTTTAGATGAACCGACCAATCATTTAGATCCAGAAACTCAAGAATTAATTGCCGCCATTTTTAAAGAATACCCAGGAACTCTATTAGTGGTTTCTCACAATCCAGAGTTTGTCAAAAATTTACGAATTGAGAAAATGCTTTATCTTCCTAGTGGTAAAATTGCTCCTTATGATGAAGAGATTATTAAAGCCTATAATTTATTGTCTCAAAACGGAATTTAAACATAGAATAATGATAAAAATCACTTACAACTAATGACTAAAAAACTTGACGTCAAAAGTGAATTGTTTGCAGGCTTATTTTATGCTATACTTAATTTAATAAAGAGGTTAGAGTTATATGAAAAAAGAAAAAAGAGTTTGGATTCTGTGTATTTTAGGCGTTTTAATATTGATTTGTCTTATTGCTTCGGTTGTTTATTTCATTTTATATCAAAAGCAAGAAGAAGAAACGCCCGAATTACGATTTAAAGAGGTGCAAGAAGTAAATTATGGTGCTTATGATTTATCAGATTTTATAGTTGGCGTAGTATGTGAAACAGAATGCGTATATCATAACGAAAAAATCACATATTCGGTAGAAGAAGTAAAAGAGTTAGGTCTACAGAAAATAAAAGTGCAAGTAGAGTATTTAGGAGTAAGCTATGAAAAAGAATTTGCTGTAAATGTCGTTGACAAAGAACCTCCTCTAATTACATTATCGACTAGTGAAGTAACGATTACACAAGGGGAAGACTTTGATCCGAATTCATTTGTAGAAAGCATCAAAGATAACTATGATGAAGTAACACTTACCGATATCACAATAGAAAATAAAGTGAACAAAGATGTCTTAGGTGACTATGAAGTGACATATTCTTTAAAAGATAAAAGCGAGAACGTCGCGACAAAAACACTTATAGTTCATGTAGTTACAAAAGAGGAAGAAACAAATACCGATAGAAATGATACTCCTGCATCAAATGAAAATCAAAATGTAGAAACCCCATCAAATGCAAATTCTACTAATTCCACTTCATCAAGTTCCAAGCCTTCAAGTTCTAGTAGCTCTATAACAAGCACTTCTCTCTTAGCACAAGCCCTTAACAGCGTAACTTTATCTCCTTTAAAAACAAGAAATGAAGAATTAGATAGTCAAATCGCTTCGATAGTTTCTAGCACGACTAACTCATCCATGTCCAATTATGATAAATTACGAGCTTTATATGATTATGTAAAACAAAGATTAAGTTATTCCGTAGGAATTATAAATTTGGATGAAAGATTTGCTTTACAAGATGAATATGGATACTATAATTATGACGCACATTATATTTTAAATGCTCGATATGCATTGCAAAATAATACAGGATCTTGTGATAATTACTCAGCTCTTTTTATGCTTTTAGCAAGAAGAGTAGGATTTGAAGCATATGTCGTAAATGGTCAATATATGAATACAAGTGGGAATGTAATGGGGCATGCATGGGTTATGATTAAAGCAGGCGGTAAATACTATATTTTTGATCCTCAGATAGAAGACAATTATGGATACAATTATTTTGGTATAAACCCAGATACAACCAAATCTTATTACTACAATTTAAATACGACGATCAGTAACTTTCATAATTTTAGTGAAGACCCAACTTTAATTCGTTCATACACACTAACAATAAATGTTACAGGAGCCATTACCGACAGCGAGTTTTTTAAGATAAATACTCAATCATTTAATCAAGAAATTGTAAATGTTGGTGAAAAGGTGAGCATAGAACTTATTTTTAGTAGAAGCCAAAAATATGATATAAAAGTAACTTCAAATGATAAAGTCATATTAGAAGAAGAATTTAATGGCGATCGTAAGGTTATTAATTATACTTTTGATTCAGAAGGAACAGAAGATCTAGAAATTTACGTAGAAAATTATAAAATGCATGTTTCATATAACTTATATATAACAGTTAGAGAAAAGCCTGCAACCACTGAAAATTCCTAAATCTCTTTTTTTTAAAACTTCTGAAAACACGAAATAAGACTGCAAAAAAAGCGAAAAAGTGCAAATAATTTGCAATGCATTGCAAATTATTTTACTTTGTGCTTCTTGATTATCTAATTTTAAAGCGTATGGCATAGAACTGTTATTTATATATTTTAAATGCAATTTTTCGTCCCTTCTTGTTTATGGTAATCAGCATATTCTTTAAATGACAAAGGAAACATTTTGAATTCCACATATCTTCCAGATAAAAGATACAAATTAGTAATACAATAACAATTAAAGATATAGCAAAAAGAAAGAAAATAGCTGATACAAGCATGCTCAAAAGTGTCTCAGAATTTATGTTTTCTAGTATAGGAAATATGTTATCTGTAAAAAAGATAGCAGATACTTTAACTTCTAATGGTAGAAGTATATCCGTTCATATAGTAGAAAGCTACTTAGATTATTTAGTCGAAAGCTTTATTTTTAACAAAGTAACAAGATATGATATAAAAAGAAAACAATATTTACAAAGCGGTGAAAAATATTATGCTACTGATGTTACTATGAGAAATGCTTTAATCGGAAGAAAATATGTTGATTTAGGGCATGTATTAGAAAATATTGTTTATCTAGAATTAGTAAGAAGAGGATATAAAGTAAATCCGGAGATAAAGAAATAGACTTTGTGACAGAAAATAGTAAAGGAGTTAGATATTTTCAAGTTGCTTATACAGTCAGAGATACCAAAACATTAGAAAGAGAGTTATCGGCTTTAGAGTCGATTAATGATCATTATCCGAAATTTATATTAACCATGGATATAGATCCAGAAATAGACTACAATGGTATAAGAAAAATGAATGTGTTAGATTGGTTATTAGATAAATAATAAAAAAAGTGTGGGGATCCTAAAACTAAAAAAATCAGTTGAATTGTGTGTGACTGGTAAGTAAAAATGTCTCAAATTTTTGTTTAGTTGGTAAATGAAAATGTCTCAATAATTAACATGCAATA
>CALVJI010000023.1 GCA_944332105.1 uncultured Bacilli bacterium | reverse complement strand
TCAGGTGCCAAACCATATCAATTGGGATAGCATCTGATCTTCACTTCAAATGTATCCATTAAAATTATAATCAAATTGCTTTGATATATATATTATAATTGATTTCTTTTCGTTTTTCAATAAGTTTTGGAGGTTCTATGGTTAAAGAATTAAAATATATGCTCATTGAGCATACGGAAAAAGATTTAGAGTTTTTAGAAAATTATGAAACTATGTTAGATAGTATTTCCGAAGAAATTGTTTCATTTTTTAAGTTGGAAGATTTTGGGGATAAGGCAAAAGTTAAAGTTTTTTCTACTTTAGAAGAATTTAGAAGTTTTTGCTTAGAAGGTCAATGGGGATTAGATAAGAATGGTTGTGTTCCAGACTGGCTTTGTGGAGTTACTCGCAATGGAATGTTTATTACACTCACTTATGAAGAATTTATAAAAACAAAATCTCACGGAAATCAATCTGTAAAGGATTATGCGTATTTACTTCTTCATGAATTTGTTCATATTTGTCATATAAAGAAGAAAAAGACAAGTAGACTTGGATATAAATGGTTTACTGAGGGTCTTGCAACAACTTTGTCTCATCAATGGGAGTCTAAAAAGCTTTCATTTCATGCTACTTTAGATGATTTAAAGGCTGGAACAAATTATGAGAATTTTTATGCAATGTTTCAATATGTAATAAATACTTATGGTGTCGACTATATTTATTTGTTGTTAGAAAATGATGAACTTTTGATTCAAGAAACACCTAGGTTATTTTTGGAAACTAAAGATTATTACGACAATCTAAAATTATCTACTTCTGTTCATTTAAAATAATTTATACATAGTTTTAGTTATAAGTTTGCAAAGCAAATAAATGTTTGCTATAATGATATTGGATACATTTGAAATTCAGATGCTTCCCTTTCTAAAAAAGAATAGAAAGGGCGTGATATTATGAATAAAAGAGAAAAATCTTTATATTCAATAATATTTCTTTTATTTATCGTAATATTTTTATTACTTTTTAAATAAAAAAGGCATCTGAAACAACTTCGTTGTATTCAGGTGCGAATCTCAAAACAGGGATAGCATCTGATCTTCGCTTCAAATGTATCCAGTAAAATTATAATCAAATTGCTTTGATATATACATTATACTATATTTTTTCTTTATTTACAATTAGAATAAGCTTTTACATAAAATAGAGGCTTGTTTTTATTGAATTTATGTTATTGTTACTTAGAATAGATGTGTGGCAAGTAATATTTATTTTGAGAAGTTGGTATATTTGAAAACAAGTTTTTTAAAAAAAGTAAGCA
The DNA here is from genome assembly GCA_944332105.1 of uncultured Bacilli bacterium. Lineage (GTDB taxonomy): Bacteria > Bacillota_I > Bacilli_A > RF39 > UBA660 > Ventrenecus. The sequence goes on along the minus strand of CALVJI010000023.1, from coordinate 12,754 downwards.
TTTTTTTACTTTTTTTTGTGGGATTTATTGGGGAGTGAATGCTGTTTCTGCTTCTTCTTTAAAAGTTGAGTTTAAAATAGAATGTTTATCCCAAGATGTTGTTTCACCTGAGGAAACTCTTCCAGAAATTAATGGTACAACACTTGATAATGAGAATGAAAAAAATAATTCAGATGAAATTGGTGAAGGTGAAGTAGAAAATCCTGAAATTGGAAGTACAATTAACTGGGGATTGTTAGGAGTTTCCTTAATTGTATTGATTTTTGTTCAAAGAAAGAAATTGGTGTTTAAAATTCGTTAAAAATCATAAAAAATCATAATTGTCAACTATTGTTAAAAAAGTATAGGAGTAATTTGAAACGTATGCTATAATTATAAAGAGTAGTGAGTACACTTAAGTTGTGATTTTCAGTTTATATTTTTCATGTTGATTGGACACTTATAGTTTAACTATTCGAAAATGCTAGAAAGAAAGAGGTATTATTATGGGTTTTATTAAGGCATTTACGGGTGCTTTAGGTGGCACTTTTGCAGATCAATGGAAAGATTTTTATGGACCTTTAGATGGGGTTTCTGAAACAGCTGCAGTATTTAGGGCTGTTCCAAGAGGAACAAATGCTGGTCGAGGATCTAATACTAAAGGCTCTGAAAATATTATTACAAATGGAAGTAAAATTATCGTGCCTGAAGGTACAGCACTAATCACTATGCAAGATGGACAAGTAACAGGTATGATTGCTGAACCAGGTGGTTTTGAGTTCCGTTCAGATGACATCAATTCAAAATCCTTTTTTAGCGGGGATGGTATTCTTGCATCGACTATAAGTCAATCATGGGATCGGTTTAAATTTGGCGGACAACCAGGGAGTGAGCAATTAGCTTTTTATGTTAACTTAAAAGAAATTCCTAACAATCGTTTTGGTACACAATCTGAAATTTATTGGGATGATGCTTATTTGAATGCTCAAGTTGGGGCAATAACAAGAGGAACTTATACTTTAAAAATTGTGGATCCTTTATTGTTTATCAAGAATTTTGTGCCTGTAAAATATTTACAAGCAGATGCACCTGTTTTTGATTTGGCAGATATGGATAGTGATGCTGGAACTCAACTATTTAATGAGGTTGTTAGTTCATTATCACATGCATTTTCTAATTATACTAATGATCCTAGTAAAGGAAATCGGATTACTAAGATTCAAGGAGATCAAATTGGTTTTGCTCAATCTTTATCAAAGGCTGTTGAAGATGATTATCAATGGAAAACAAGTCGCGGGATTGAAATCGTTAAAACTGCGATTCTAGCTATTGAATATGATGAAGATACAAAAGCTTTACTAAGCGATGTAAAAAAAGCAGATGCATTATCTGGAGCAAGAGGAAATTCTTTCATGCAACAATCTGTTGCACGTGGAATGCAAGCTGCTGGTGAAAACGGCGGTGGAACTGGTATGGCTTTCATGGGTATGGGTATGCAAGCTGGTACTGGTGTAATGGGTGGCATGCAACAGCCAAATGTAAGTCAACCTAATCCGTTTATTCAAACGAATCAAGCTGCTGCTTCTCAAACTGCAAATGCTACACCAACTACTACACAACCTGCAAGTACAACTGCGGCTAATGATCCTTATGAAGAATTAAAAAAAGCGAAAGAGTTGTTAGATGCCGGTGTGATTACTCAAGCGGATTTTGATGCGATGAAAGCTCGTCTTTTAGGAATATAATATGAATGAGAATGCTGTGAAAAATCCAGCATCAACGAATGAACCAACTATTATTCAAACAGATGTTGGGGCAAAAGATGGGCAAAATAAATGTCCAAAGTGTGGTGCTACGGATATTTCTTTAAATGTTCATACTGGTAAACTCCGTTGTAACTTTTGTCGCTTTGAATTTGAACCTGAGAAAGTTGCTGGTTTAGATCAAGATATTAGTACATTACAGGGGGCAACGATTGGTAGTGGTGCACAAAATATTGTCGCGGATACTAAAGACATATTAACTTTCAAATGTAGTAGCTGTGGGGCGGAAGTTGTAATTGATACTGCTTCTAGCACCAATGCTCGTTGTCACTGGTGTCGAAATATTTTATCGGTTAATCAACAGATTCCAAATGGTAGTATTCCAGATGTTGTTTTACCATTTAAAGTTTCTAAAAATGAAGCTAAAGCTCAAATTGAAAAATTTGTAAGTAAAAGAAAATTTTATGCTCATCCTAAATTTAAAGCGGAATTTACAACGGAAAATATTATGGGAGTTTATTTTCCTTATATGGTTGTAGATATTAATTCACATGCGAAATTTACTGGACAAGGAGAGCATTTGGTAAGACGTTATACTGAAAAAAGTGGTGATAGTTACGATACTTATTATGATGCGGATTTGTATTCTATAGGTCGAGAATTTGATTTAGCTATTGATGGCCTTACAGTTGAGTCGAATATGGAACGGTTAAATAAAAAATCTTCGCAAACAAATAATGTTATTAATGCAATTATGCCTTTTGATATTGAAAATTGTGTGAAGTATGATGCAAATTATTTAAGAGGATATACTTCTGAAAAACGGGATATTAATGTAGACGAGTTAAAAAATCTTGTGTATACGCAAGCAAAAGATGTTGCTCGTTTTGCAGCAAATGATACTTTAAAATATTATGATCGTGGAGTATGTTTTCATCAAGAAAAAGTGGATGTTAAAGGGGAACTTTGGCAAGCAGCTTATTTGCCTGTGTGGCTTTATAGTTATCAACAAGTAAGTGGCGACAAAAAAGTTTTACATTATGTGGCTGTCAATGCTAGAACGAAAGAAACAATGGGAAGTGTTCCTGTGCATATGCCTAAGTTATTAGCTGTTTCTTTTGTAGTGGAAATTTTTGGCGTGATGTTAATGCTTTTTGTTGACTCTGATTATAGTTTTCTGTTTTTGTTAGCCGGTTTCTTGTATTTTTTCATTATATTTTTGAAATATCGTAATACAAATGCACGGCATCATCATGAAACAGAGACAAAAAACAAGATGGAAAATTTACAAAAGAAAGATATTTTAACCGATCATTTACGGGGTTTAAGTAATGCACGTATGCGTGGTGCAAATAATACGAAAGTCAGTAATCAAGGTATGAGTGAGAGTTTTTTGAATTCGATATCTAGTACAGTGCCTATACAAGGTTTGTTTAATGAGGATAGTGTAGAGGAGGAAGAAAAGAAATGATTTGTTCTAAATGTGGAACTTCTAATCAGGAAGGTGCTAAATTTTGTGTTCGGTGTGGAAGTCCCTTACAGGATATTGTTTTTGCACAGAATACTACTGGAGTGCAGGAAAGTGTTAATTCAGATCCTATGATGGGAGCTTCAAAAACTTCAGAGAATTCTGTTTCTTTAAAAGAAAAATTTAATGGGCAAGAATATTTAGCTGTTTTAGCCGGTATTTTTGTTAAACCTGCTCAGGTTATTAAAAGTAGTGTTGTTCCTAAATTTGATGATTTTAAAAATTCAGCTATTTTAGGTGTGATTGTCGTTGTTATAGCAACGATTGCATCTTTAATTCAAAGTATGGCAACCATTGTTGTAGAAAAACGTTATACTTTATTTGAAGGCGTAAAAACTACTATTGAGTGGGAAAATTTAAAGGATTTGGATTATTTTGATATTATTTTTAAAAATTTACTTTTATATATCGGAATTATTTTAGCAATTGCTGCTGTTTATTATGGAGTTAGTTTACTATTTAAGAAGAAAGTTTCTTTTCCTAAATTTGTTGGGATTGCATCGTTAGCTATGATACCGATGGTTGCGGGGTCTCTAATTTTAGGACCACTTCTTGGAATGCTATATGCTCCATTAAATCCAATTCTTTCTTTAATTGGTATTGTATATTCTTTATTTCTTTTATATGAAATGATGAGTCAAGAAGTTTCTTTAGAAGGAAATGCAAAGTTTTATTTTCATATGCTTTGTATGACTATTTTACTTATTGTTGGTTATTTTACTTATACAGAATTTGTAATCAGTTCTGTAGCAGATGACTTAGATAGTATTTTGAATTTTATGAAATAGTTTTTAAGATAGCCTTCTTAAGGTTGTCTTTTTTAGTAGGAGTGATTATATGTCAACAACTAAATTTTTACGGATTTTAAGTTCATTGCCTGTTGTTTTACTTGTCTTATATTTTATACCATGGTTAGGGATTATTTTACTTATTATTCGTTATGCAGTTGGTACTTATAAAGTGAAAAAAAATACAACGCTTTGGTTGATTCTGTTTAGTATTCTTCTGTTCGTGCCTAAAATTATTCAGTTCTTTTGTGAGCTTTTTTCTATTCATGATTTTCCTTATATTCATGAGATTGTTGGATCTGAAATTTATGCTGAGAAAATTATTTCTTATGCAGGACTTTTATTTATTTTAGCGCTTATTTGGTTAATTTGTTCTTGGGTGTTTGGAAAAATATTCCAGCAAATTCAAAATTTTGGAAGACGTTATATAAAAGAGGAATTACAACAAGAACGGACTATTAAACAAGAAAATGATTTAATTATGCAAGAAAAGCGAGAAAAGGCTAAACAGAGTCGAGTTGTTATTTGTCCTTATTGTGGGGCGGATAATTTACTTTCGTCAAAAACTGGAAAATGTATGTATTGTAGAAGGAAGATTGAGTAGTATTCATCTTTCTTTTTTTTAAAATATACTATATAATTATGTTAGAAAAATAAAGAAAGGAGCGGACTCAAATGCCTTTTATTGAAGTAAAAAAATTATCCAAAACTTATCAAATGGGTGAAGTTACGATTAAGGCGGTTGAAAATATTTCTTTTACAATTGAAGAAGGAGAATTGGTTGTTGTTTTGGGGCCTTCTGGAGCAGGAAAGACTACAGTTTTAAATATCTTAGGAGGAATGGATACACCGACTAGTGGTTCAGTGATTGTTGATGGTAAAGATATTTCCAAGTTTAATCGTAAGGCTTTAACTAATTATCGGCGTTATGATATAGGGTTTGTGTTCCAGTTTTATAATTTGGTTGGAAATTTAACGGCTTTAGAAAATGTGAGTTTAGCTAGTCAAATATGTAAACATCCTAAAGATAGTTTGGAAACGTTGAAACAAGTTGGCTTGGGAGATCGAAGTGGACACTTTCCTGCTCAATTGTCTGGTGGTGAACAGCAACGAGTGAGTATTGCAAGAGCATTAGCAAAAAATCCTAAATTGTTATTGTGTGATGAACCAACAGGAGCTTTGGATTCTAAAACAGGTCGTATGATTTTAGAGCTTTTACAAGACACTTGTCATAAAGAACATATGACAACAATTATCATTACCCATAATGCGGTTATTAGTGAAATGGCTGACAAAGTGATAAAGATAAAGAATGGGATGGTGGCCGACATTTTGATTCAAAAAAATCCAAAACTTGTAAAGGATATTGATTGGTAATGTTACTTTTTAAAAATAGTTTTATAAAGATTCAGAAATCTTTAGGCCGCTTTTTTTCTTTAATTTTTATTGTTGCGTTAGGTAGTGCTTTTTTTGCTGGTGTAAGGGAAACTTCTTCGGATATGATTCGAACAGTGGATAACTACTATGATACATATTCTTTAATGGACTATCGAATTGTTAGTACTATGGGACTTACGGAAGATGATGTTCTTTCTTTAAAAAAACTTTTACATGTAGATAAAGTAGTACCTGGCTATTCTTTTGAAACTGTAGTAAATGGTGATGCTACAAAAATTTATGGGTATTTGGATGATATAAATCAAGTCGCGATTATAGAAGGTCGTGAATTGCAAAACGAAAATGAAATTTTAGTTGAAAGAGGAACTTATGCTTTAGGGGATACAATCACTTTAGAAAGTGATGTGCTAGATTTTGTTAAAAGTACGACTTATACAGTAGTTGGTATTGTGGATAGTCCAATGTATATTTATGAAAATAAAGGAATTTCTACAGTAAGTGATGGAAAACTGGATACGTTTATGTATATACTTCCTTCTAATTTTACATTGGAATATTATACCGAGGTTTATTTAACTGCTAAAGATAGTGTTTCAAAAACAGCTTATCAAGATGATTATAAAGAGACTGTTTCTTGTTTAAATGATGAATTAGTGGAATTAAAACCGATTCGTGAGACAGCTCGTTATGAAGAAATATTGGCTCAGGCGATGCAAGAAATTTATGATGCTGAGGATGAACTAAATAAGCAAAAGCAAGAAAATGATCAGAAGTTCGCGGATGCGAAGGCTGAGTTAGATAACAGTGAAGCGTTATTAAATCAAGGTTGGGCTGATTATAATAATGGTAAGGCTATCCTAGAAAATACAAGAGTATCAATGGAAAAAACTTTTGCAGATACGAGGAGTGAACTTGAAGCAGGGGAAGCTAATTTAAATGCTTCTCTAGCGTCTTATGGTATTTCTATAGAAGAAGTGCCTAGTATGATTGAAACACTGAAGTCGCAAGTGAGTTCTTTAGAAGCTTTGTTAGCAACTTTAGATCCAGAAAGTGCTGAATATCAAGCATATAGTGTGCAGTTACAAACTTTACAAACTTCTGTAAGTGGTTTAGAGCAAATTAATGAAGCCAAAGCAACTTTAGATAATGGGCGAAAAGAATTAGAGGAAGGAGAAGCTACTTGGACGCGTGAGTATAATGCATCTTTAGCTTCTTTAAATAGTGCGTATCAAGAACTAATAGATGGTGAAGCAGAGTTAGATGCAGGACGAGCAACTTATGATGCAAATTACGCGACCTATCTTGCTGAAATTCAAGATGCTGAGCAACAAATCGCTGATGCTAGAGCAGAAGTGGCTAATTTAGAGAAACCCGTGTGGTATTTATTTGAGCGTGAGGATATTCCTGGATATACAACGTTTTATGATTCGGCTACTAAAGTAGATTCGATTGCAGCAGTTTTTCCAATTTTCTTTATTTTAGTGGCATTTTTGATGGGTATGAATACGATGACGCGGATGATTGAAGAAGAACGCGGCGAGATTGGTTTATTTATTTCTCTTGGTTATTCGAAAGCTAAAATTATTGCTAGTTATTTATTTTATGTTTTTCTAGCAACTTCCATTGGTTTAGTTTTAGGTTTGACTGTTGGTTATTTAATTGTGCCAATCATTATCTATCGGGTATATGTTTCTATGTTTGTGCTACCAGATTTGGAATTATATTTTAATGTTTTAATGAGTACAATTATAGCTATCGTTTGTTTTGGAGCAATGAGTTTAGTTACTTATATAACGGCGAATCGTAATTTTAAATATATGCCAGCAAATTTATTAAGACCTGAAGCTCCAAAGATGGGCAAGAAAGTTTTGCTCGAGAAAATTCATTTTCTATGGAAACGTCTAAGTTTTACATGGAAAGTTACAGTGCGTAATTTATTTCGATATAAAAAAAGAATTGTAATGACCTTGATTGGTATTTCTGGATGTACAGCTTTATTATTGACTGGCTTTGGTATTCAAGATAGTATTGGTTCTTTAATGGATAAACAATTTGGTGAGATTGAAGCTTATGATGCGATTTTCTTCTTAGATGAAGAAACAAATGAGGTAGGCGAAGAGATCCTAGTAAGTTTGAATGAAGTAAATCAATATGGAATTCTAAGTATGGAAAGTTTTACCTTTAATGCTAATAATAAAAATATTGATTTGTATTTAATGGCTTTTCAAGATGTAAATAGTGTTGATAATTTTATTCATTTGAAAGATGAGCAAGGAAACCCTTTAACTATTGATGATTACGGCGTGATTTTATCTTCTAAAACCGCGGATATGTTAAATGTACATGTAGGTGAGACTTTTGGAATTCGTAATAGTGAAAATGAACTTTTTGTTTTAAAAGTTTCTGGGATTAGTGAAAACTATGTGAATCATTATGCATATATGAGTGAAAATTATTATGAACAGATTTTTGGAGAGAAAAAATACAATGCAGTTATGACAACGATGGATGATGATAAAATATCTACAATTGGAAATGATTTAATCGATTCAGGTTACTTTAGTAGTGTTCAATACATTACGGATAGTATGAATATGTTTCAAGATATTATTCGAAGTATGAATGATATTGTCTTGTTAATATTAGGTTTTTCTACTTTTTTAGCTATTACAGTTTTATATAATTTAACAACGATTAATATCAGTGAACGAACAAGAGAAATTGCAACTTTGAAAGTACTTGGATTTCATGATAAAGAAGTGTCTGCATATGTGTATCGTGAGACTTTGGTCTTAACTATTTTTGGTATTCTCATTGGCATGGGCTTAGGAGTTTTATTAAATCAATTTGTCATGACGGTGGCCGAGACGGATGAAATTTTGTTTGTTAAAGATATTTATGGATTAAGTTATTTATATACTTTCTTAATTATGACTTTGTTTACTGTAGTTGTTCAATTTATTACCTATTTTATCTTAAAGAAAATCAATATGATTGATTCTTTAAAATCTGTGGAATAAAAAAATGGCTTTTATTAGAATGAGCCATTTTTTTGCTTCTATTTATGTTTTTCAATTGTGTTTTTTAAATCTTCATAGGATAGGGCACCCGGAACTTTTATTTTAATTTCGTTATCTTTAATAATGAAAGAATTTGGATAAGAAGTAACGTAATAGTGATTAAAAACTTCGCCACTTTCATCTATTAATACGGGGAATGTATATCCTTTTTCTTTAATAAAATTTTCGACAGTTTCTAACGAAGTATGATCATGATTTAAGTTGATAATGGTTAAAATAATTACATCTTTATTTTGATATTCTTGATAGAGTTTTTCAATGCTTTCTAATTCATCTTTACAGATATTACAAGTCATGGACCAAAAATTTAAGAAAACTGTTTTGTCTTGATAATCACTTAATTTAATAGGGGTGTTGTTTAAGTTTGGAAGGGTGAAATCAACTGGGGTAGTAAGAGTCATATTAGAGTCTGTGCCACATCCAGAATCTGTACAACTGTTGGCTTCTTGCTCTGGTAAGGCTTCTATTCCATTGTATATTAATACACAGCCAATCCCAATTAGTAAAATACCACCTAGCTTTACTAGTTTGGTTAAAAAGTTTTGATGTTTCTTTAAAAGATTTAAAGCTTCTGTGGTGAATAGTCCAAGTATCAAAAAAGGAATGATAAATCCCATTGCATACACAAGAACATAGAGATTACCTATTAACATACTTTCTTTACTACTTGCAAGCATTAAAACAGAAGATAGAGCAGGGCCAACACAAGGTGTCCAAGCAAAACTAAAAAGAAAACCTAAAACAAATGCCATGAATGGATTTATTTTTTTCAAATTAATTTTGGCTTCTATTTTTCTTTCTTTTTGTAAGAAAGGAATTTTAATTAAACCTGTTTGGAATAAACCCATTGTGATAATAATCGCTCCACAGACAAGGAGAAGAATATCACGGCTTTCATTAAAGAATTGTCCTAGGGCAGTGAAAGAAATACCTAAGATAAAGAAAGATGCTGAAATACCTAAAACGAAGAATAAGGTGTGAATAAGTGTCGTTGTTCGTTTATACGTAATTGTGCCATCTTTGTTTTTCGTTTTCGCACTACCAGCTAAATAACTCATATATAAAGGAATTAATGGAATAATACAAGGTGAGAAAAATGAAATAATTCCTTCGATAAAAATGGTAATTACTTGTAGATTTTCTAACATAGTTACCTCCTATTGCTAGGATATTTTATCAAATTTTTTATCGTATTACTAGGGGTATATTTGTCAATCTTTTATCAAAGTTTTAAAGAGGACTATTTTTCTTTTAATGAACTTGTTAAAATAAAAAAGAAGGGATTGAAAAGATGTGAATGTCAATTTTAAATTAGCAGATTATGAAGATATAGAAGCTTTGGTGCAGTTATGTAACGAAGTGTTTTTAGAAGATACAAAAGTAGAGGATGCCAAAAAGAATTTTTTTTATACTCAACATAATGATAATGTGTTCTATTTAGTTGGATATGTAGATGATGTGTTAGTCGCCCATGCGATGATTACTTTTGTACCTACTATTTTTGCTCAATTTGGGATGTATGCAATTTTAAATCATGTTTGTGTTTCAGAAAAATATAGACGACATAATATTGCAATGAAAATGTTAGATAAAATTGAACAACTTTGTTTAGAAAAAGGATGCTCAACTATTAAATTATGGTCTAGTAATTTTCGTGTACCCGCGCATGTTTGTTATCAAAAATTTGGTTTTCAAAAAGTGGATGCTCAATTTTTCTCGAAAAAAATTGGAAAAGAGTTTACATCGGAAGTTAAAAATGATAAAATAAGGCACGAGTAAGTGATTACTCCTTGCTTTTTGGTAGTGCAAAAAGCCATTAGACCATAAGGAGGTGTAGAAAAATGAACAAATACGAAATCATGTTTATTGTAAAAGCTACAATGGAAAGCACAGATATTAAAAAATGTGCAGAAAGTTATAAGTCATTAATTAGTGATTTAAAAGGAAAAGTAGCTGAATACAAGGAACTTGGCGAGAAAAAATTAGCATATCCTATTAAAAAAGAATTAAATGGATATTATTATGTTATGCAAGTTGAAGCTTCTAAAGAAGCAATTCAAGAATTTGATCGTAAAATTCGTTTGGATGAAAATGTTTTAAGACATTTAATCATTCGGCAAGAAGAGGAGTAAAAAATGAATAAGGTTATTTTAATCGGTAGATTAGCAAGAGATCCTGAAATGCGAACAACAGGAAGTGGAATTGCAGTAACGCGTTTTACTGTAGCAGTTTCTCGTCCTTTTAATCCTCAAGGAGGACAACCACAGACGGATTTTATTGGATGTGTTGCATGGCGTAGACAAGCTGAGAATATTGCAAAATATTGTACTAAAGGTTCACAAGTAGCTGTTGAAGGACGAATTCAAACTGGTAGTTATGATGGGGCAGATGGACAAAAGCATTATACAACGGATATTGTTGCAGATAATGTAACATTCTTAGGTTCTAGAAATACTCAAAGTGGTGATACATCTAGTTATGATAATGCAGGTTATGCTCAACCAATGCCTAGTTATGAAGAAAGTCAAGATATGCCAACAACAGATGTTAGTGAAGATCCGTTTAAAGATTTTGGTGAAGAGATTGCACTTTCTGATGATGATCTACCATTCTAGGAAAGGAGATTTTATTTATGGCTGAATATAGAAGAAAAAAGAAAAAAATATGTCAAATGTGTGCTGGTAAAAGCGTTGATTATAAAGATGTAATGATTATTAATAAATATATCAGTGAAAAAGGTAAAATTTTACCAAGAAGAATGACTGGTGCATGTGCAAAACATCAAAGACATATTGCTGAACAAATTAAATATGCAAGATTTATGGCTTTAATACCATATGTTAAATAGGATACCACAAGGTATCTTTTTTTTAGTTCTTTTGAAGAATATTTTCGTTAATTGGTTTAAAGAATTCACTGATATCAACTTGAAAGAAAAGGCAAAAACGGCGCATAGTTTCTAATGATGGGTAGCGATCTACTAGAGAAAGGGTAAGCATATCGCTGTAGGCTTGAAAGGAGATGTCCATTTGTTCGGCGACATAAGCTCTTGAATAGCCACTTTGATAATGGAGTCTTCGTAAATTTTTTTTAATAAGAAGATAAAATTCTTTTTGGGTGTATTTTGACTTTTCCATTTTGAACTCCTTTTTCTTTCATTATTCTTAAAGTTGCGTTATCATAATATCGTAATAAATACGATATATGTGTTTTGGTGGTTTAAAAACGTAATTTTATTACATACTATGAAAAGAAAAAGATTTGGTGATAGGAGTGACGAAATGATTGAGAAGAAACCGAGAAAGAAAAAATTTCTAATTCTAGTCGTTATTTTTTTGATTTTATTGTGCTTATCTATAGTCAAAGCATTTACTTTTTTTTGAGTTTAAGGTTGCTATAATGTGCGATTTCGGTTATAATTTTTATAGTTAAAAGAGTAAAAATGTGAATTCTTAGTTATAATTTAAACCATACTAAGGTATAGAAAGAGAAGTGTTTGATATGGAAAAGAAAATAAGTAAGAAAGTCTTATGGGGGGGGGGTATTTGCTAGCATAATAGTACTTCTAATCGGAGTAAGTTACGCTTTATGGCAATTTATAACGAGCCAAACCAATCCAAATAAAATTGCTAGTACATGTTTAGATATTAGTTTAACTAGCGAAACTGATGCGATTAAAATGGAAAATACTTTTCCTATAACTGATGAAGAAGGAATGACTACTTCACCATATACTTTTACAATCACAAATACTTGTAATACCTTTTTATCATATGAAGTACTATTAGGAATGACTAATGAAACTACATTAAAAAGTGAATATATTGCAGCTGTATTAGATACAAGTGCAATTGTTACATTAAATACTTATGAATCAACAGAAGTAGATGGCTATAAAGAAGCCAGAATATTACAAACAGGAAGTTTATCACCAGGAGATGAAGTCTCATACAACTTACGATTATGGATGGATGAAGATGTAGAAGCTACAGAAGACGCGATGAACAAAACCTTCGCATCCAAGGTCATCGTAAGAGCAACTGTAAGTAACTACTCACCAGTAGACCAAGGATTCACAAAACTTGCCGATGCGATGTTAGTAAACGAATATCAATCAAGTAGTGTTGCTAGTGCAAAAGCTCAAATCGAAGCCAAACAAAAACCAGACTTTACCCAAACGGCTCCAATTATAATATGGAATGAAAGCCATGCAAGTAA
>CALVJI010000022.1 GCA_944332105.1 uncultured Bacilli bacterium | reverse complement strand
ACTATCATTTCAAAAGGAACAAAAAATATAAAATACTATGTTAAAGATTTTGAAAATAGTTTAATAGAATTATAATTACAAATTACAATTTATAGAGTAGATTTCCATCTACTTTTTCTTTTGATTTAAAAGTATGTTATAATAAGATAGATCTGTGAGGAAGTGATTCAAATGAATGAAAATAAAACAAATATCAACTGGTATCCTGGTCATATGGCCAAGACAAGGCGTTTGATTGCCGAGAAATATCCTTATATTGATGTGATTTATGAATTAGTGGACGCACGTATTCCTTTTTCGTCAAAAATTAAAGATATTTATAATGTGATTGGAAATAAACCAAAGATTCTTATTATGACTAAGAAAGATTTATGTGATGAGAAAGTAACAAGAGAATGGGTAAAGTATTATGAAAATTTAGGTTGTTATGTATTACTTTTAGATTTAAATAATGGTAGTGATTATGAGAAACTTATTTCCTTAACTCATGAAATTATGATGGAAACACAGGAAAAGCGTAAGGAAAAAGGGTTAAAAGATAAGGAGATTCGTGTATTAGTCATTGGTATTCCTAATGTTGGAAAAAGTACTTTGATTAATCGTTTGTGTAAGAAAAAAGTGGCAAATGTTGGAAATAATCCGGGAGTTACCAAAGAACTTAATTGGTTAAAAACAAAGAGTGATATTTTACTTTTAGATACACCTGGTATTTTATGGCCAAGACTTGATCAAGGAGAAGTAGCTTTAAATCTATCTGCTTTTACGGCTTTAAAACAAGAAGTAATTCCAATAGATGAAGTCGCGGTGCATATTTTACAGAAATTAAACGATTATTATCCTACTATTTTAAAAGAAAGATATGGTATTTCAAAACTTAAAGATATTGAAGAAGCTTATGAAATTATCGGCAAAAAAATTGGAGCAATGAAAAATGGTGAAGTGGATTATGATCGGGTTTCTTTAAAAATTATTAATGATATTAAAAATGAAAGTATAAAGGGGGTAACGTTTGATCGTAAATGAAAAAAATGGAAGTAGATTTGTTGGCTTATGAAAAAGAATTATATCAGCAGGGATATAAATTGATATGTGGGACAGATGAAGCGGGAAGAGGGCCTTTAGTCGGACCGGTGGTCGCGGCCGCGGTTATTTTGCCTAAAAATTATCATTTGGATGGATTAAATGATTCTAAACAATTGAGTGAAAAGAAACGCGAGGCTTTATTTCCAGTTATTAAACAAGAGGCTATTGCTTATGGAATTGGAATTGTGGATGCAAAAGTGATTGATGAAGTAAATATTTATGAGGCGAGTCGTATGGCTATGCAAGAAGCTATTCAAAATATGCAAATATCTCCTGATTATGTTTTAACAGATGCGATGCCTTTTAAAGAATATCCAATACCAGTTTTACCTATTGTCCATGGTGATGCTCTTTCAATATCTATTGCAGCGGCGAGTGTTCTTGCTAAGGTTACAAGGGATCATATTATGTATGAACTTGACCAAAAATATCCGGAATATGAGTTTAGAAAACATAAAGGATATCCAACTAAAAGACACTTAGAATTGTTAAAAAAGTTGGGTCCAACGAAAGATTATCGCTTTACTTACAAGCCAGTTCGTGATTTAATAAATGAAGGTGAAAAAAATGAAGAAGTTTATTCATAAAAAATATATCAAAGAAATTTTTATTTATGCGTTTTTCTTGTTTGCTGTTGAAATTTTATTTCGTGCGACAGAAAATTTTACTATTTTTAGTTGGTCTTCATGGCGTATTTTACTTTCATGTCTTGCTTTATCGTTCTTGTTTCATTTTTTGTTAGCTTTTTGTAAAAATGGGAAGACGCGGGATATCGTGCGAATTCTTGTTTTATTTATTGCTAATCTTTATGCGTGGTTACAAGTTGGATTTGAAAACTTTTTAGGCAATTATATGTCGATCGGTACAAGTGGTCAGATTGGCGCGGTTACATCTTATATTAAAGGTTTTTTACTGAGTTATCATTTAGAACATCTAATGGTTTTAGCTCCTTTCTTTCTCTATATTGTTTATGTTGTTTTAACACGGCGAAAGGAAAAAGAATCTTTAGTTAAAGTGAGTATTTGGCAAAAGTTCTGTTTGCTTTTTATTACAGTGATTCTTTCAGGGCTTTATTTCTCGACTTTATATATTCTGTTTATGCAAAATCCAATTCAGCTGGTTGAAAACAAAGATTTATTTTTCTCGCCAACTAATGCTTCCGTTGCTATTAATCAATTTGGAACAAGTATGTATGGGCTTTTGGATGTAAAACAACAAATTTTCCCAGTTAATATTTTGGAAAATTCCTTTGAAAAAGAGGAAAATGAAGAAGAGGAAGTTCGAACTTTTGATGATACAGCTTGGGAAAGTGTTTTACAAGAAGAGAAAAATGAAACCTATCGAACTTTAGATGAGTATTTTCTATCACGAACTATTACCCAACCAAATGATTATACGGGATATTTTGAAGGTAAGAATTTAATTGTTATTATGATGGAATCTGTTAATAATATCATTTTAAATGAAGAATATTTTCCTAATTTTGCTAAGATATTGGAGCATAGTTGGTATTGGGAAAATAGTTATAGTCCTCGTAATGCGTGTCCAACAGGCGACAATGAATTTAGTGGCATGACTTCCATTTATGCTATTAATACTTCTTGTACGGCGAACACTTACCCGGATAATCAATATTTCACTTCTATTTTTAATCGCTTTAATGCTGCTGGTTATACAACGAGTAGTTATCATAATTTAGATTCTACTTATTATGCGCGAGATGTTTTCCATTTAAGTATGGGTTCAGGACATTATTATGATGGCAACGAGTTAGGTATTTCTTTTGATTCTTCTAATTTTGTGGAATGGCCTAGCGATGTGGAATTAATGGAAAAAGCATCCGCGATATTCTCGCAAAATGAACCATTTATGGCATGGATTACCACTGTTACAGCTCATCAACCTTATGAAGAAGAGAGTACTTATGGTGAGAAATATTTAAGTTTGTTTGATGATACGGATTATTCGATTACTCTAAAACGGTATTTATCAAAATTAAAAGTAACGGATGATGCTTTAGGTGCTTTACTACAAGAGTTAGAGGCTAAGGACATTTTAGATGATACTGTCATTGTGTTATATGGAGATCATTATCCTTATGGATTATCTAATGAAGATGTCGCGGCTGCAGTTGATTATGACATTACTGATTTTTATGAAATTGAAAGAACACCTTTTGTGATTTATAATAGTACTTTAGAGCAACAAGTTTTTGAAGAAAATACTTTCTATATGAATATTTTACCGACTTTGTTAAACTTGTTTGATCTAGATTATGATCCACGGCTTTATTTTGGCGAAGATTTATTTAGTCCAACTTATTCAAATCGAGTGATTTTTGCTGATGGTTCATGGCAAGATACGATTGCTCGTTATGATGCTTCGACTGGTGAGGTTACTTATTTAGGAGAAGAAACATATACTTTAAAAGAAATTCAAAAAATTAATCGTGAGATTTATTTGAAAAAACAAATGAGTCAATTAGCAGTAACGACAAATTATTATCAAGATTTAGAAGAAAAGATAGAGGCTAAGCAAAGGGAGTTAAAAGAGGAGGAAAACATATATGAAGAAAGTGATGATCGTTGAGTCACCTCATAAAAGTAAAACTATTGGCGCTTTTTTAGGTAAGGATTATAAAGTGGTTTCTAGTAAGGGCCATATTATGGATTTAGCGACTTCAGGTAAGTTTGGATTAGGTGTTGATGTTGAGAATGATTTTAAGCCAAATTATGTGCCTATTTCTGGGAAAAAGAAATTGATTAACGAATTAAAAAAAGAAGTGAAAAATGCCGATTTTGTCTATTTGGCAACCGACCCAGATCGCGAGGGAGAGGCTATTTCTTGGCATTTAAAAGAAGCTTTAGATATTAAAGAAGATGCTTATGAGCGAATTACTTTTAACGAAATTACCAAAAGAGTTGTGGAAGAGGCCTTAAAAAATCCTCGTAAAATAGATGATAATTTAGTTAAAAGTCAAGAGACTAGAAGAATTTTAGACCGGATTATTGGTTTTCGTTTAAGTAAACTTATGCAGAGTAAAACTGGTGGAAAAAGTGCTGGACGTGTACAAAGTGTCGCATTAAAATTAATCGTTGATCGGGAACGGGCTATTGCAGCTTTTGTGCCTAAAGAATATTGGACCATTATGGCTGATTTTAAAACATTTACAGCTGATTTAGAAAAGTATAAAGGGAAAAAACTTGAAATTGCTGGGGAAAGAGAAGCAGATGATATTTTAGCTTCTTTATCGAATGCTTTTACGATTCAAAGTGTAGAAAGTAAAAAAACAACCCGGAACTCTAAACCGATTTTTAAAACGACGACATTACAACAGATGGCTTCTAGTAAATTAGGTTTTCCTTCTTCTAAAACGATGCGAGTTGCTCAAAAATTATATGAAGGAATTGATTTGGGTAGTGAAACAGTCGGTTTAATTACTTATATGCGTACGGATTCTGAGAGAGTATCACCAGAGTTTGTTGCTGAGACAAAAGAATATATTACGAAGAAGTATGGTAAAGAATATGTTGGCAGTGTCAAGGTGCCAAAGAAAAAGGAAAATATTCAAGATGCTCATGAAGGTATACGGCCAACCAGCATTTATAAGACACCGGAATCTATTAAAGAGTATTTAACTCATGAAGAATATAAATTATATGATTTAATTTACTACAGAGCACTCGCAAGCATTATGGCTGGAGCAGGTCTTTTAAATACGACGGCAATTTTGTTAAATAATGATTATGAATTTAAAGCAACTGGATCCGTCTTGCAATTTGATGGATATTTAAAGGTATATAGTCGTTTTGAAGAACAAAAAGACGTTCTTTTACCAGATTTTGCTGATTATAAAAGTGGCGTGATTGTCGCGGATAAAATTTTAAAGGAACAACACTTTACAAAACCAGAACCAAGATATACTGAAGGCTCTTTAATTAAAGAAATGGAGAGTTTAGGAATCGGGCGTCCAAGTACTTATGCGCCGATTATTCAAACTCTTAAGGATCGGGCTTATGTAGTGATGGAAGATAAAAAATTTGTACCTACCGAAATTGGCATTGAAACAACGGATAAATTACAAGAATTTTTTAGCAATATTGTCAATGTTGAATACACCGCGAATATGGAAACTGAGTTAGATGAAATTGCTGACGGTGAATTAAATAATGTCAAAGTTTTGCATGAATTTTATGATACTTTTGAACCAATGGTTGAAGATGCTTTTAAGAATATGGAAAAAAAGGCGGCTGAAGAAACAGGAGAAAATTGTCCAGAATGTGGTAGTCCTTTAGTTAAAAGACGAGGACGTTATGGTGAGTTTGTCGCCTGTTCTAATTATCCTACTTGCAAATATATTAAGAAGGAAGCTAAAACTGTGGTAGAAATTATGCCTTGTCCAAAATGTGATGGCATGATTGTTGAGAAGAAAACGAAAAGAGGCAAAATCTTTTATGGATGTAATCATTATCCAAAATGTGATTATGCGTCTTGGGATAAGCCGGTTAAAAAATGTCCACAGTGTGGCGAAATTATGGTTGAAAAGAAGAAAGAAATTGTGTGTTCTACTTGTGGATACATAGAAGAAAACTGATTTTTAGCTAAGGAAATTTGACATTGTTTCAAAAAATTGATATAATTATCTCTTCTTGTAAGGGGGAAGGGATATGAAAAAACAATATGCTTTAGGGATTGAAAGAACTAATCGAGAACCTTATTGTATACCGATGAGTTTAGAATATATTGATCAAATTATATTAGAACATCGGAATAATCTTGGAGAAATTTTAGAGATTATTCATGAGCAAGATTCAGTGATGAATGAAACAGATCCATCGCGAATCAAAATAAAAGGGCTTATCCATCAAAAGTGGAAAACTTTACATCAAGTGCCTATTATTACTGATCCCTTGATTTTGCATTTTTCTGTCCCAGAATTATTTCAGAAATTACCTAAAAAAGAAGGATATTTGAAAGATTTAGAAAATCATTTTCAAAAAAATATTAAACAAAATTCGACGAGTGTTATTTTTAAAGAAAGTTTACAAAATTCTTCTTTGTTAGAAAATTGGGAAAAGTTACCTTATGAAGAACAACGTCTTATTCGGGTGTATTTGGCTAGTAAAATTCCTATTGCTTCTTATTTGCAAGAAGAAAACATAGAACAAACGACTACAGAAATCGAAACTTTAGAAATGGAAACAAAGCCAGAAGAAAATCCAAAGTTAATTCGTTTAATGAAAGAAAAAGATGCTGCTTAGCTTTTTTTCTTTTTTTATGCATATAATTTTTTAGGTGGTTATATGCATTTATATAAGACCATAAAGAATTTTTTGCTCGATCAAGATTACTTTATTGATTTGTGGAAAAATTATGTGCATGTCTATGGATTTAATAAAATTGAGATTTTACAAGAAACAAAGATTGTTTTGACGATTCAAGATTTTCAGTTAGAAATTACAGGGCATGATTTTCGTGTATTAAAGTTAACTAAACAAGAAATTTTAATTCAAGGGAATTTAAAAGAGATGAGGATCTTATAATGAAAAAATATATGTGGGTAACGATAGAAGTGGCGAATAAGGCGCGTTTCTTTTTAAAGTGTCAAGAAAAACAAATTGCTATTTTAGAAGTACAACAAGAAAAAAATAGTTTACAAATTAAGATTCAAAAGGAGGATTATAGTAAGTTAAAAAAGATTTGGTTTATTAAAATTGTGAAGATTCAAGCTTTAGGATGGGATGCTACGAGAGAAAAGTTAAGGCAATATCATATTTTTATATGTGCGTTGGTGATTGGAGCTATTTTGCTTTATTTTTGTTCTCATTTAATGTTATCTGTAACAGTGATTCATTCAAAAGAAGAGATTCGTTCTTTGGTGTTAGATGCTTTGGAAAGTAGGGGAATTAAAAAAAATAGTTGGCGCAAGGAGTTTGGTGAGCTTGAAGAAATTAAAAATGAAATATTAGAGATGTATCCAAATGATTTAGAATGGATTGAAATTGAGACACATGGCATGAATTATGTAGTGCGAGTAGTTGAACGAAAACTTGAAGAAGAGACAGAGGAACCCACCGCGTGTAATATCGTCGCGATTAAAGACGGAATTATTAAAGAGATGGTTTATAGTCAAGGGGAAAAGATGTTTTCACAAAATGATGCGGTGAAAAAAGGAGATATTTTAATTAGCGGATCCATAAAAAAAGATGAAGAAACTAAAAATACTGTATGTGCAACAGGAGAAGTGTATGCCGAAGTTTGGTATCAGGTAAGTGCAAGTGTACCTATGACTTATGAAAATTTTGAGCGTACAAATAAGGTAAGATGGAATATTAAATTAAAAAATAATGGTTATGATGATTTTTTGTTTAAAAGTCGATTAGAAAATTATGAAGAAGAAAAGCATCCTTTATTGACAATTTTTGGTACGGAAGTTTCTTTTGTTAAACAATATGAGACCTTAAAGTCCACTGTAACTTTAACGGAAGAAGAAGCCTTAAATAAGGCTTTAGAAGCTGCTTTAGAGAAGGTGGAGATGACTTTAGATGAAAAAGAAGAGATAATTGCAAAAAAAGTTTTGAAAAAAGAGGTAAATAATAGTACAATGAATATAGAAGTTTTTGTCTCTGTTTTAGAACAAATAGGTGAAAGGCAAGAATTTGTGGTTGAAGAATAAAGGGTGAGATGATGGAAAAAGAAATCATAAATGGAGCTATTCGCGATATATGGCCAATGATGACAATCTTTTTAGTTGTTATTATTTCTATTCGACTTATGTATATTCATAATAGTCGTGAACGATTTATTTTCCATAAAGAATTTTTTAATATGATTTTTGTGGTATATGCCCTTTTATTATTTGAGCTTTTAACGAAGACTGAATTAAATGTAAACAGTGGATTTAATCTGGTACCATTTACAGAGATTATGCGTTATGAGATTGGAACGCATGGTTTTTACTTGAATGTTATTGGTAATATTTTGATTTTTATTCCTTTTGGTTATTTTGTGTCTTCTTATGCTAAGGCTAATAAAGTGAGTCATATTTTTATCATTACTTTGCTCACCAGTTTTACTGTCGAATTGGTCCAGCATTATATTGGGCGAAGTTTTGATGTCGATGATATTTTATTAAATGTGGTTGGAGCAATCATTGGTTTTTTACTCTATATTGGTTTCACGGCTATTCAAAAGCATTTACCACGTTTTTTCAAAAGTGATTTATTTTATAATATTATTTGTATTTTATTGCTGGTAATTGCCGTCATTTACTATTTGCAAGTGATGGGAATTCATCTATTTTAAGGGGGATTATGATGCAGTATCAAATTAACAATGAGTTTGGATATTCAGAAGATTATGACTATTTGGATTCGCTTATAGAGCGTGTTTTGACACGAGAAAAGGCTACAGATAGTGTTTTTTCAATTATTTTTGTGGATAATGAAAAAATTCATGAATTAAATAAACAATTTCGGGGTGTAGATCGTCCTACGGATGTGATTAGTTTTGCCCTTGAAGATGCTGAAGAAGAGTTTTTATCTACCATTCGCGTTTTAGGTGATATTTATATTTCGATTCCTAAAATGCAAGAACAAGCAAAAGAATATGGGCATAGTGAAAAAAGAGAACTTGCTTTTTTAGTCGTGCATGGGTTACTGCATTTACTTGGGTATGATCATCAAACCGAAGAAGAGGAGAAAGTTATGTTTCAAATTCAGGAGGAAATGTTAAATGAAGAAGGAATTTCGCGATAAAGACAATGTTTTTATTCATTTTTATAAGAGTTGTAAGTATTCTTTAACAGGACTAGTGACATCAATTAAAACGGAACGTAGTTTACATTTATTATTACTTGCGAGTGCTTTTGTATATTTGGTGTGCTTTATGCTAGAAGTGAGTATTGATCACATTATTTTAATTACGTTATTGGTTGTGTTTTTACTAGCAATGGAGTTAATGAATACGGCTATTGAACATACTGTTGATATGGTCACCAAAGAATATCATCCGCTTGCTAAAAAGGCTAAAGATTGTGGTTCAGCTGCTTCTTTTGTGACTGCATGTCTTACAATAGTGGTTGTTCTTTATATATTTTATCAATATTTATTTTAAGGGAGTGAAGAAGGATGCGAAGTGGTTTTGTCAGTATTGTAGGTCGACCTAATGTCGGGAAAAGTACACTTTTAAATAGTATTTTAGATTTTAAGATTGCAATTACTTCGAATAAGGCTCAAACAACGCGGAATATTATTCAAGGTATTTATAATGAAAAAGACACTCAAATTATTTTTTTAGATACACCAGGTATTCATAAACCACAGAGTAAACTCGGGAAAATTTTAAATAAAGAAAGTTACTCTGTGATGAAAGATGTGGATGCTATCTTATTTGTGGTGGATGCGAAAAGTGGAATTGGTTCTGGAGATAAATTGATCTTAGAAAGTTTAAAGAAGACACAAAGTCCAGTTTTTCTTATTTTAAATAAAATTGATCAAATGACAGAAGAAGAAATTTTTGTCGCGATTGTTTCTTATAAAGATTTATTTCCTTTTGCGGAAATCGTGCCAGTTAGTGCTCTAAAAAGAGATAATATTGAACATTTAATTGAGGTCATTAAAAAATATTTAACTGGGACAGTCCGTTATTTTGATGAAGATATGGTTACGACCAATTCCTTATCTTTTATGGCAAGCGAATTAGTAAGAGAAAAGCTTTTACATAAAACAGTCGAAGAAGTTCCTCATAGTTTAACTTGTTATACGACGAAGTTTGAAGAAAAAGAAAATTTGGTAAATATTAATGTTGATATTATTGTTGATCGGGATTCTATTAAAAAAATTGTTATTGGTAAAAATGGTGAGCGGTTAAAGCAAGTAGGAACGGAAGCGCGTCGTGAATTAGAAGTGCTTTTACAAAAAAAAGTTTATTTAGAATTATATGTTAAAACTTTAAAAAATTGGCGAGAAAAGACAAGTTTTTTAAAAGAATTAGGCTTTGATGAATTAAATTTAAAATAAAATGAATAAAAATTTGAAAAAACTCTCATGATATAAATAGAAAGAGAGTGAAGAAAAATGAATAAAAAAGAAGCTTGGGAAAAATTTAAAGAAACGGGGAAAATTGAATATTATTTAAAGTATAAAGGAAAAGATATTGAAGAATAAAAAGGTTGACAGCCTTTTTTTCTTTTTGTATGATAAGCACGAGGTGCGAAATGATGGAGCAAGATCTTGTGTTAGAACAGGCAGAAAAAGTTCAAGAAGAAATTTTAGGGTTAAATGAAGCAATGAGTAGAGTGTGCATGCTTTTTAAAAAATATCCACATTCGAATTTGTGTCTTTTTTTATATGATCAATATAATCAATTGAAAACGGTAAAGAGTCAAGAATTGGAATATAGTTTGCAAAAGGTTATCGAAATTATTAAAATAGAGGAACGATTTGAAATGGCTTGTAGTGAAAAATATGATTATAATCGTTATCGTCTTTATCTTTTAATGTATCAAAAGTTGTATCAAGTACGAAAGGACTATAAAAAACAAAATAATCTGTTTGAAAAGACGTATAATCAAATGTTATTAAGAAGAGAATGGTTAATGACAGATGAAGAAATTCAGCAAGCATTTGACTATTCGGCTGAGACTTTTATGTATTTGTTGTTATTTTGGACAACTATTAATTTAGGATGTACTTTTGTGCAGGAATTTTTTCAAAATATCAATACTTCAGCTTTTTCTCTTTTGATGGCTTATAGTGCTGGTTTTGTAACAGGTAATACGGCAATTAAAGTTTTTAGGGAATTCAAAACTTCTAAAAATAATCTTTTGCTTTTAAGACGTGAGCATTTTGCTTCCTTAGTGAAGGAGCATGAAAAGCATGATTGAGAAAGTAACGGGTTTTATTATTTATATGAGTCCTTTTCGTGAAACTTCGTTAGTTTTGCAACTGTTTACTAAAGAACATGGGATGATTAGTGTGATGGCTAAAGGCGTTAAGTCTTTAAAAAGTCCGTTGCGGGCCTTAACTCTTCCTTTTACTTACGGAAATTTTTATCTTTATTATAAAGAAGAAAAGATGTCGATATTAAAAGATGTTGATGTTATAAATCCTTTTTTTCATATTCATGAGAATATTTTATTAATGAGTTATTTAAATTACATTGCTAATTTATCATCTCAAGTTTATAAAGAAAGTTTGAATAAAGAAGTTTTTGATTTAATGATGGCGACCATTTTTAAAATGGAAGCGGGATTTGATCCGGCAGTTTTAGCAAATATTTTAGAAGTAAAATACTTACCAATGCTAGGTGTCGGCATTTCATTAGATGCATGTATCTCTTGTGGTAGTACGCATGATATAGTTACTATGGATGGTGACCGTGGGGGGCTTATTTGTCGAAAGTGTTATCACGGGGAAAAGATTGTGCAACTAAAAACTATCAAGTTCTTGCGCTTATTTCAGTATCTTGATATTGCTAAGATTACTAAATTAGATGTCAAAAAAGAAAATCAACATGAGATCGAGCGCTTTTTGCAACTCTATTATGCTAGATATACTGGTCTTTATTTACAAAGTAAAGAATTTATTTACAAGATGAGGAGTGAAATGGATGGATAATAACATAGACGGAAAGCTGCCTATATATGAAAGAATGAACGAAAATTATATGACTGTGGAGGAAGCTATTCAAAACATGACGTGAATGAAAGCATTATTTAGAAAATATCCTCATTCTAAGTTGTGTTCTCCGCTTTATGAACAGGCTGTTTTCAATTTAAGCTCTTTGGAAGAACAGACACAGGAAAATGTTCTTTTAATGCGTGAATTTATGTATTTTGAAAGAGTTTATTTGGCTATTTTGAGAAAGTCTCATTTAAGTTTCGATGTTTCTCGTTATGAAGAGACTAAGCAATTGTGGCAAGAAATGCAGAAGAGTTTGAAACATCTACGAAAAGAAAGAAAAGCTTTTGATAAAGAATATGCACGTTTATTAGGAAGACAAGAGTGGATAATGAACGAAGAGGAAGTTAATCAGGTTTTGCATTTTACTTCTTTTACTTTTATAGGACAGATGGGTTTATTTTTAAATGTAACTTTATTTTTAGAAACCATGCAGAAGTTCATTTATTTTATGGGAGAAAATCGTATTGAAAATAAACCTTGGTATTTATTTGAAATAGCTTTTGGTTTTTTGTGTACCTTTTATAGTAGTGCGCTTGCCAGACGAATTATTGAGAATTCGGATGAGCATATACGGCAATTACAAAGAAAATATTCAAGGAGAAATGATGCTCAAAGTCAAGATGAGATGTAGTTATTGAGAAATTTGATAGACATTTTTATAAAAAATAGAAACCTGAAGTTTGAAAACGCTTGCATTTTTTTAGGACTTTGCATATAATAAGCATATACAAGCGATGAAGGTGTGGAAAACCGGAGCTATATAAAAAGAGTGATTCTTCTAGAATAAAAAGGGTGGAACCACGGGTTTTGACTCGTCCCTTTGCTTTCTAGAAGTTTTTTTCTTAATAGAAAGAGGGAGATTATGAACAATTTAACAATGGAAGAACTAGTCAATTATTGTAAACAATATGGCTATATTTTTCAAGGAAGTGAAATTTATGGAGGATTATCCAATACTTGGGATTATGGAACACTAGGTGTTGAATTAAAAAATAATGTACGTAAGGCTTGGTGGAAAAAATTTATTCAAGAAAATCCATATAATTATGGTTTGGATGCTGCGATTTTAATGAATCCAGAAGTTTGGGTTGCAAGTGGTCATGTAGCCTCATTTGCTGATCCATTAATTGATTGTAAGAAATGTAAGAGTCGTCATCGTGCTGATAAATTAGTTGAAGAATTTACACATGGTGAGGAGACGGGTGATGGTTGGGAAAATGAAAAGTTGGAACAATATATTGCCACTCATCATATTCCTTGTCCACATTGCGGCTCGACTGATTTTACGAGTATTCGAAAATTCAATTTATTGTTTGAAACTCATATTGGGGTAACAGAAGATTCAAAAAGTATAGTTTATTTGCGTGGGGAGACTGCTCAAGGAATATTTACAAATTTCTTAAATGTACAAAGAACGATGCGGGCGAAAGTTCCATTTGGTATAGGTCAGACTGGGAAGGCTTTTCGAAATGAAATTACACCAGGAAACTTTACTTTTAGAACTCGTGAATTTGAACAAATGGAGCTTGAATTTTTCTGTAAACCAAATACAGATTTAGAATGGTTTGGTTATTGGAAAAGTTTCTGTTTGCAATTTTTGAAAGATTTAGGTTTAAATAAAGATAATTTGCGTTACCGAGATCATGCCAAAGAAGAATTGTCTTTTTATAGTAAAGCAACGACAGATATTGAATATAAATATCCAATGGGTTGGGGCGAACTTTGGGGTATTGCTGATCGGACTGATTATGATTTAAGTGTTCATATGGAACATTCTAAACAGGATTTACGTTATTTAGATCCAGAAACGAATGAAAAATATTTACCTTATGTAATTGAACCTTCTGTGGGTTTGGACCGATTAGTATTAGCTGTTTTATGTGATGCTTATACCAAAGAAGCGAATGGCGAGGAAGAACGTCTCGTCTTAAAATTACCAGCTTTTTTAGCGCCTTATAAAGTAACTGTTTTGCCTTTAATTAAGAAAAATCATGCCGAGAAAGCTATGGAAATTTATGGTGATTTAGCCAAAGACTTTATGTGCAGTTATGATGAATCTGGTAGCATTGGTAAGCGATACCGTCGTAGTGATGCGGTTGGTACACCATTTGCGATTACAATTGATGATACGACTTTAGAAAAAAATACAGTAACAGTACGGGAACGCGATACGATGGAACAGCATATAGTAAAAATAGACGAGCTAAAAGATTTTCTACGAGAAAAAATATCCTTTTAAAAGAAATGCTGTGACTGGTAAGTAAAAATGTCTCAAAAAAAATTATATTGGCAAATAAAAATGTCTTAAAAAAAGAAACTTTGTTA
>CALVJI010000021.1 GCA_944332105.1 uncultured Bacilli bacterium | reverse complement strand
AGAAATGTTCGGGGGCAAATGTGTTTATAACTTGGAAACACAAGACCAAGTTTCTTTTGAATGTGATTATAAAAACACTAAACTTCTTTGTTATGTAGATATTTATAATGAAACAGAAGATACCATTAATATTATTGAAGTAAAAGCGACAACTTCTCGTAAATATAGAGAACTCTCTGCTGGTTATCCAAAGAAGTGGAAGCATTCGATCTTTAAAAAGAAGGATAATATTTATTTTTTGAAAGAAGAAGTATTAAAAGATATTACTAAAGAGATGCCTTTAAAAAATTATGAAAAGGAACGCGATAAACTTAAAGAACGTTTTGGATTGGGTAATTATGTATATGATTTAGCCTTTCAACGCTTTGTTATTGAACAGGCAGGAGGACTAACAAAAAATATTCATTATTATTTGGCTGTGTTAAATGATGAATATGTTTATGATGGTTGGCAACAAGAGGGGAAGAATTTTTATCATACAGATCAAAATGGTCAAGAATTAATTACTTTTTTACAAATGGATGCGTTAACTTTGGAGTTACAAGACAATATTAAAAAAGATTTGGATACTTTATTTGAAAAATTAAAAGTTCAAGACTTTAGTTGCCCTTTAGGAGTTGCTTGTGGTTATAAAAAAATGAACCAATGTAAATATTTTGGGACAGTTTGTGCGCATGATTTACCTAAAGAAAATAGTTCATTAAGTTATATTCATAACCCATTTGGATTTGTCAAAGAAGATCATACAAGAATTAAAGGATTGGATTTATTAAATGAAGGTTATTTAAAAATGTTAGATATTCCAGAGAAGTGGATTACGCGTCCTGCTCATCAAATTCAACGGGAATGCTTAGAAAAAAAACAGGAATTTTGGCAACCTAAAAAGATTGCTGTGGCTTTGCAATCTCTGGAATATCCAATTTATCATTTAGATTTTGAGACTTTTCCGTGTCCCATACCTCGATTTAAAGGTGAAAAACCTTATACGCAAAGTCCTTTTGAGTTTAGTTTGCATATTGAAAGAGCTCCCGGAGTTTGTGATAAAGAAAAAGATAATGTACTTTTTTTAGCTAGGAGTACAAAAGATGAACGTGAAGAATTAATTAAGACTTTATTACAACATGTGGACGTCCATAAAGGAACTTTATTCGCCCAGAATGTTGCTTTTGAAAAGGGACGTATTAAAGAATTGGCTGAATGTTTTCCAGAATATAAAAAAGATTTGTTATTATTAGTAGAAAGAGCTTTTGATTTATTGTGGATTATTAATACTAATAAAACTTTTTATTTAGAAAAGGGTTTTAGTGAAGAGGAAAGTGAATTGTTTAATTTTTATGATGCGCGGTTAAGTGGTTCGTTTTCAATTAAAAAAACTTTACCAGTTTTTTCTTCTTTATCTTATCAAAATTTGGAAGTGAAAAATGGAACGGAAGCTATTGTTGTGTATGCTATGTATGATAAGATGAGTGAACAAGAATTTGAAGAAAAATATCAGGCTTTATTAAAATATTGTCAACAAGATACTTGGGCAATGGTTGAAATTATGAATGCTTTACGACAAAAAATTTCTTCTGTCAATAAGTTGTCAAAAAATAGTCAAGTAACTTGTATGAATTAGTCTGGTTGTCGTATTATAGTAATGTAAGGGACGTGATAAATATGTTATATCCTTCTATTGATAAACTACTTACAATAGTGGATTCTAAGTATAAGCTCGTTCATGTCGCATCTATTCGTAGTAAACAAATGCTTGAGAATCACCATTATCAAATGGCTGAGAATCAGTATAAGAATAAAAGAACGATTGGTAGAGCTTTGGAAGAATTAGAACATGGACTTATTAAAGTCGTTACTAAAAACGAAGAATAAGTCTTTTTTTGTGATCAAAAGAAAGAAAATTCATATTATGCAAATTTACAAAGAACGTGATAAAAAAACAAGCAAAAATGAAAAAAACTCATAAATTACATTGAAAGGAGAATTTATGAGTAGAATTTTATATGATGCTGAAAATCAGATCACTAATGGATATAGAAAAAATGTTCATGAAGCTGTTGATGTGGTTAAGAAATGGTATCAACAAGCACCCGTAATTGCGCATAGTAGTGGTGAAGTTGTGCTCGTTCAAACGGGTAAAGCACATAATCTCGGATCTACTGGTAATGAAAGTTATGGAAATTTTGTGAAAATTAAGCATGAGGATGGGTACTATACACTTTATGCCCATCTAAGAGAAGTATATGTGAAAAAAGGTGATTTGGTTACTCAAGGACAGCAAATTGGTTATATGGGAGATACTGGAAATGCTTATGGGGTCCATTTGCATTTTGAAGTTCGTAATACATATGATGTGCGCATTGATCCAACACCTTATTTGGATGCAGATTTGCCTAAAGAAGATCGTAAACTCTATTATCAAGCTTATGATAATGTTAAAAAGTATTGGTTACCAAATGTGGCGGTGGCTTCTTCAGAGTACGCGGGTAATTTTGGGAATCCTATTGGAGGCATTTATGCCGATCAATATCGCATGCGTGTTCATGATATGAAGAAAGGATATTGGTTACCTTGGGTGGAAAATCGTAATGATTATGCTGGTAATCTTGGTAATGATATTGATGGAGTACAAGTTGAAAATGCTACTTATCGTGTCCATTTAAAAGGTGGAAGTTGGCTTCCATGGGTTTCGAAAGTTGACGACACCAATCAAGGTTATGCGGGTATTTATGGAAGAGCTATTGATGCGATTGAGATTAAATAGCTCTTTTTTTCTTTTTTGATTAAAAAATTGAAAAAAATGCTTGCACAACCGGTATTTCTATGGTAAGATTATCTTGTTCTTGGGGGCTTAGCTCAGCTGGCTAGAGCATCTGCCCTGCACGCAGAGGGTCGCGGGTTCGAATCCCACAGCCTCCACCAAGATGTTAATAAACCCTTTAAATAAGGGGTTTTATTTATATATTTTAATTGGAATTACTTAAAAATTACTTATTGTTTTGTCTTTGTTTTCGGGTGAATGATGAAGACAAATATAGGATTTTTTTGAAAGTAGTAAAGATGCATGACTATGTTGAAAGTTATGTATTTTTATTTGAAAAAAAATATTGGTTTCTTGCATAAAATTTGATAGAATAAAAATAGAAAAGTGAGGACGAGTGATTATGAGAGAATTTTCGAATCAGGAAATTAAGAAGAGTTTTCAAAGAGTAAAGAATGTGTTATATGTTGGTTTAGTTTTACTTGTTTTAGGAGCTGTTTTATTTGGTTATAGTTTATTTAGAGGAAATGAAACTGAGCCTACAAGTATGCATGAGCTTATATTAGATGAGAATGCTGACGGTTTATATGGTTATATTGATATTGTTTCTGAACCTTATTATTTTGCTTATTATGATGATGGTTCTACGAAAGCCTATTTTGCGTCTGATGAAAATTACTTATATATTGTTGAGATGAGCGATGAGACATTTGAAAAGATTGTAGATGCTGGTTTTCCCTATCGCGTAGAAGGCTCAACTGTAAAAATGGATCCGACTCTACAAGAAATTGCAGTTGAATCTTATAACGAAATTGTTGATGAAGAATATCAGTTAGCTTTGGAAGATGCCGAGGCAATGTTTGGTGGAATGTATTTAAATATTGAAGTTAGTCCATTGACTACTGAAGATGTCTTTTTATTAATTGGTTTGCTTATTTTTATTATTGGCTTAATTGTTAGTATTGTAGGTGTTGTACTTATTGTTCGGTATACAAAAAATGTTAAAAAAATCTCTTTAGAAGAAAAAGAGAAAATTGAACATGAAGTAGAAGATGAAAAAAATGCTTTTTATTATCAAAAGGCTCATGTCTTTTTAACTAAAAATTATGTTTTAAATTTAGCTTCTGCATTTGATGCGATTTTATATAAAGATATTATTTGGATGTATCCTTTTGAATATCGTTATAATGGGTTTAAAACTTCATCTAGTATTTGTTTAGTTACAAAAGATGGTAAGAAACATAAAATCGCAGGAATGGATGTTGTTACAAAGAAAAGTAAAGAAGTTTATCAAGAAATCTATCAAACTATTTTAGAAAAAAACGAAAATATCTTAAATGGATTTACAAAAGAAAATCAACAGGAAGTAAAAAAGAGATTACAAGATAAAGTGTCTTAGGACACTTTTTTTTCTGAAATATGATATAATAACCTTTCAAAGAAGGCGAGAGTATGAAAATAGATCCGGTTTATTTAAAAAGTGGAGAGATTTGTAAGTTGCCACGAATTGCTGAAGGGCGTGAGGGAATTATCTATCGGGCTAAGCCTGGAGTCTTGTTTAAAATTTATCATAACTATACCGATCATGTTTATGTCTATACCCCGCCAGTGTATGATGAAGAAGGGGTAAATATTGCTAGTTATAAAACCAAAGGGAAGATCATTTATCAGCCTAATCTTTTGCGATATATGAATGCGGAAGGAATGCGTTTATCTAGAGAAGAGGCCTTATATAAAGCGATTGAACGACAAAAATTCATTCATCTTACTTTTTTGCCACAGAATATTATTTATGTAGACGGGCGGATTAAAGGCTGCGTTTTACGAGAATATGCCCATGCGGTTAAAATTTATAAAATGGAGTCATTACCTTTATCTATTCGTTTGAAGATTTTACAAGATTTACTCCTGAAGGTTCGGGAATTAGTGGAACATAATATTTATCATGTGGATTTAGCCCAGCGACCTACTAAGGAATACCCTAATACTAATGTGTTATTACAGTTTCCTTTAATACCACAGATTGTAGATTTAGATGGTCATTC
Organism: uncultured Bacilli bacterium; assembly: GCA_944332105.1. Classification (GTDB taxonomy): domain Bacteria; phylum Bacillota_I; class Bacilli_A; order RF39; family UBA660; genus Ventrenecus. The sequence continues at coordinate 9,696 of CALVJI010000021.1, read as the reverse complement.
AACGATTTATACGGAATATTTTTCGGATTCAGCTTTAAAAGAAACCGAAAAGAATGTCGCTTTGTTATTTATGGAATTATTGACACGAATGAATTTAGAAGAGTATTTAAACCAAATGGACGTGAGTGAGCTTTCTCCTCTTTTTTTAGAAAAGACAATGATTGAAGAAATCTTTTTGACTAGTAAAAAACAAATTTTTCCAGAGATGATCGAAGATTTTTTACATCAGAAGCTTACCTTAGAACAAATGGATTGGTACTTACAAAAATTAAGTAAAAAGAAAAATTATGGTAGAGTAAGATGAATAATTTGATCAAAGTAAAGCGTTGTGTGATCTGCTAGATAGATGGCTTTTTGCGTTGAATTTATATAGATAATGTAAGTCTTTTTTTGATAAATAAATCCTTTATAAAAATAAGAAATTTGGACTTCTTCTTGAGTGTGATAGGCTGTGAGAAGTCTTTTTTCATTTTCACTTTTTTGTTCTTCACTTAATATAGGTTTAGTTCTTTTTGCTTTTTCCGTGGCTATCTCTTTTGTGATATCTTGAGCATGAAATAATGACTCAAAAGGACTCCATTTTATTTCAGCACGGGTTTTATTCATGATGGCCTCCAATCTTTTCGTTGCGATCTTTGATCGTGGAATGTTTTAATAAACTTGAAGCAGAGAGTAGACTGTTTTTACCAAATTTTATATGAACTTCATCTAGTGTTTGGGCTAGTTTTTCTTCTTCTTTTTTCTGAGTGAATGTTTCAAATAAATTTAGTTGAATTCCTCGTTTTTCCGTTAGTCTACCTAAAGCAATACTGACTTTACGAATGGGCATATTTTCTTCATAGAATTTGTCAAAGAGATTTACACAAATGGCAAAGAGTTCGTTTGTTTGATCTGTTGGTTCTATGATTTTAAGGGAATGATGAAAGCCGCCACCTATTTCTTTAGAATAACTAATACCTAAGCTAAGTAAAGCTGTTTCTTTTTTTTGACTTCGTAAACGCGTGGTTAAAAGTTCGAGCATTTCTTTTAAAATTAAATATATTTCTTCATTATAATAATTTCTAAATAAAACTTGACTATGACTAAAGGATTTTTCAATCGGTGTTTTGTTAAAGTCTTTGATTAAAGAGTTGTCTAAACCATGTGAGTGTTCCCATAATTCTTCACCGATGACCCCAAATTTCTTTTTTAAAAATAATGGATTTTGTTTAGCTAAATCGCCCATTGAATAAATTCCTAAATTGTTTAATCTTTTTTCTAATCGAGAACCAATGCCCCAGATTTTAGAAAGGGGAGTGATAGGCCAAAGTTTGGTCTCAATATCCTCATAAGTCCATTTAGCTATGCCGTTTTTGTATTTTTTGGCATCAATATCCATTGCTAGTTTAGCAAGAAGCATGTTAGGACCAATACCACAGGTGGCTGTTAATCCGGTTTTTGCTTCTATGGTTTGCAAAATTTTTATAGCAAGTTCTTCTTCGGTTAATTGATAATAGTGAAGGTAATCAGTGACATCTAGAAAACACTCATCAATAGAATAAATATGAAGATCTTCAAAGCTTACAAAATCGGCATAGATTTTAACGACTTCTTTTGATTTTTCTAGATAAAGTTTCATCCTTGGAGGAACGATTTGATAGGTAATATTTTTAGGAATTTCATAAAGTCTAGTTCGACCTTTAATACCTAAGTTTTTTAAATAGGGAGTAACTGCTAAAGTAATTGCTCCATTACCTTGCTTATTATTGGCAACAACTAGAGGAGTAGTGAAAGGATCAAGACCTCGTTCAACACACTCTACTGACGCGAAAAAGCTTTTTAAATCAATACATAAAATATTTCTTTTTATTCTTTCCATATAGGCCTCCAAAAAAACGTTTGTTCGATACCATTATAAAACAAAATACAATGGTATGCAATTGGAAATCCTTGGTAAATTTGACAGTGAAAGACAAAGTTGGGCTTGGTAAATAAAAAAGAATATGATAAAATGGAAAAGAATGTAAGAGGAGAAGATAGAAATGGAACAACAGTATAAATATAAAAAGTGGGTGTGCATCGGTTTATTTTTAATTGCTATGATCGTTTGTTTTACGACGGGATGTGAAAAGAAGGAATATTTAAGTGGTGATATTGAAGGGTATCATTATGAAGAGACAGATGAGGTTACTAATTATGTCAAGTTAACGACTAATCATGATCAAGTCATTTTAATTGAACTTTATCCTGATGAAGCACCTATTACGGTTGAAAATTTTCAAAATTTAGTTAAAGATGAATTTTACGATGGTATTATTTTTCACCGCGTAGATGAAGATTTTGTCATTCAAGCAGGTGATCCAACTGGAACTGGTATGGGTGGCAGTGGTAAAACCATTAAAGGAGAGTTTGCAAGTAATGGTGTTGAAAATTCGATAAAACATGAAGCAGGAGTTTTATCAATGGCCAGAAGTAGTGATTATGATTCTGCTTCTAGTCAGTTCTTTATTTGTACGAGTGATAGTTTAAGTGTATCGGCTTTAGATGGGGATTATGCAGCTTTTGGTCGGGTAATTGCTGGTATGGATGCGGTTTTAGAAATTGCAAGTGTCGAAGTAGATGATAATGAAAGACCTATTAGTGCCCAACGGATTGAAACGATGCGTTTTGTGCACATTTCAGAAAATACTGAGGAATAATATTATCAGTATTTTTTTATGTCAATTTTCCTTAAAAAAGTTGAGCACAAAAGTACATTTTCAACCAGTTTTCAAAGTTGTTTAGTCGATTTTGAAGATTGTTTTTTTCTTGACTTTATTTGACAATTCGGAGATAGAAAAGATGAAAAAAAAATAAATTTATAGTATAATGAGTAATGAAAAAATTTATTGATGCAAGAAAGTAGGTTTAAAATGGCAAAGAAAAAAAGAAGAGAAACTAATTCTTCTTTACGAAAATTTAGTTTACTGTTGTGGATTATTTCTATCTTGTTTATGATTATTTTGGGATATTTTATTTATTCTGCTAATATTTTACCTTTAAAGTATTTTTTAGCGATCGTTATTGTTTTTGTTGTTTTATTATCGATTCATGGTATTTTTATTTTGAATAAGAAGACACGTGTATGGTTATTGATTGTTTTAAATATTTTTACTTTGTTATTTATGTCAGTTGAAGCTTTTGCAATTTGTAAAATTAATGATACTTTGACTTTTTTAAGAGAGAATTTAGGCGTTTATTTTGAAACGGATGTATATAATATTGTAGTTAGTAAAGATTCTAGTTTTAATTCGATTCAAGATATTCAAAATCAAATAGTTAAAACAGTTCGAGATATGGATGATATGAGTCGAATTGAAGAGGCTTTACAAAATAAAGTAGCAGTTCAATTAGAATATGAAGAAACAAGTATTGTGGATTTATTATTAGAAGTTACGAATGATGATGAAATGATTGTTTTAGCAAATTCTGGTAATTTTGATGCAATGATTCAAAATGATGAAGAGTATGAGAGTAAGGTTAAAATTTTAGATACAATTACGATTCAAACTGAAGTTAAAGCAGAGGAAACTGGTATTAAAGTTACTGAAGAACCTTTTGTTATTTATTTAAGTGGTATTGATACGAGAAGTAATTCCCTTCCTTCGAGAAGTTTAAGTGATGTTAATATTATTATGGCGGTGAATCCAACTACTAAAAATATTTTGATGGTTCATATTCCAAGAGATTACTATGTGCAGATTCATGGTACTACTGGTAATAAAGATAAACTTACCCATGCAGGTGCGATTGGGGGAGTAGATCTTAGTATGGCAACGATTGAAGACTTATTAGAAATTGAAATTCCTTATTATGTACGTGTTAATTTTAATGCGGTTGTTAATTTAGTAGATGCGATTGGCGGGATTAATATTAATTCAGATGTCGATTATTCTTTTGATTGTTACACAGATAGAGGTTGTACTTTCCATCCTGGACTTAACTATGTTGGTGGTAGATGTGCCCTTGCTTTTGCAAGAGAGCGTTATGCATATGATACAGGAGATCGTCATCGTGGCGAAAATCAAGAACAAGTTATTGAACTTATTATTGATAAAGTAACAAGTTCTAGTACGCTCATTACAAATTACTCTGATATTTTAAATGCAGTTAGTGGTACTTTTGAAACCAATTTATCTATGGATGATATTACGAGTTTAGTTAAAATGCAAATTGATGATATGGCTTCATGGAATTTTGAAAGTGTTAATGTAGATGGAACTGGAGCAAGAATGCCTACTTATAGTTATCCAAATCAAAACTTATATGTTATGAATCCTAATATGGAGACAGTAACTGCCGCGATTCAAAAATTAAATGAAGTATTGGGGACACCAGATGAATAAAAAAAGAGTAATAGCGTGGCTATTATGGATAAGCGCTTTATTGCTTATCTTCTTTTTTTCTAGTCAGAATGGAACGGCTAGTAGTGGACTTTCTAATGGCCTTTTAAAAACATTGGAGGATCTTTTTCACATTCCTTTAACTTCACCTATTTTTAGTTATCTTATTCGTAAATTTGCCCATTTTACTGAGTTTTTGTGGTTAGGGTTATGGACTTCTTATTTATTTGCGCAGTATCGAACTTTACATAAAAGAGAAATTCTTTGTTGTTTACTTTTTTGTTTTTTTTATGCGTTTACCGATGAAATACATCAAATTTTTGTCGGAGGAAGAGTGGCAAGTCCTATTGATGTTTTGATTGATTTTTCTGGAAGTGCCGTAGGAATTTTCCTTGGCTATCTCTGGAAACGTAAAAAAGCTTGAAAATACGGGAAGTTCATGGTATAATCAATTTGCTTTTGAAAAAAGTGATGTATTATCCGCTTATTTTTAAATAATGATGATATGTAATTTAAGATAGAAAGGAAATGAATGTATGGCAAATTTAGTAGACAAAGTTAATGCTAAACATATTCGCAAGGATATTCCAGAAATTCGTGTAGGCGATACTGTACGTGTTGATGTATGGGTAAAAGAAGGTAAAAAAGAACGTATTCAAGCTTTCGAAGGCCTTGTAGTTGCGAAAAAAGGTGGTTCTGTTTCAGAAACTATTTCGGTTCGTAAAAAATCAGGCGGTGTTGGTGTTGTACGTATTTTCCCTGTTAATGCTCCAACTATTGACAAGATTACTGTTGTCAGAAAAGGTATGGTAAGAAGAGCTAAATTGAACTTCATTAAAGGAATGCGTAAAGAATATAAAGTTAAAGAAAGAAACGATTCTGTTAAAGCAGCTTAATTTAAGACAAAGTGAGAAATCATTTTGTTTTTTTGTGTCGTAGATTTTATAAAGGAAACATGATAGAATACTAATGGATGGTGATTGTGGTGAAAATAGTAAAAGAAATATTACCTTATGTAGTAATTTTACTTGTTGTTATTTTAATTCGTTCTTTTTTAGTTACACCGATTAAAGTTAATGGACAAAGTATGTATGATACTTTAACAGGGGATGAAATTATGCTTTTGTATAAAGTTGGAAATATTGAAAGATATGATATGGTTGTAGCTGATTTAATTGTTGATGGAAAAAAAGATGATACGTTAATTAAAAGGGTTTATGGCTTACCTGGGGAAACGATAAAATGTGAGAATGGTATTCTTTATATTAACGATCGCCAAATAGATGATCCTTATGCTACAAATGAAACCAGTGATTTTGAAGCAGTAACTTTGGGGGACGATGAATACTTTTTATTGGGAGATAATCGGGTTATTTCTTTAGATAGTCGGGTAATTGGTCCTGTTCATCGTAAAGATATTGAAGGACACACAAATTTTGTTATTTGGCCGTTTAGTAAATTTGGAGTTGTAGAGTAAAAATTTATGTAATGAATAAAAAGACTGAAGGGTGGAGCTATATGGAAGATTTTGATAAATATCGAGTAAACGGAAGAATTAATATTGATAAAGCAATGGAAGAAAAGAGCATTCGTTATGATGAAGCTGAACAAAGGGGAGCCAGAGGAAATAAATTTTGGTTTAATAAATATTCGTACATGTATAAAGATGTTTATGAAAAAACATATGAAGATTATGCTGAATTAATCGCTTATGAAATTGCTAAGCTCTTAGGTATTAAATGTGCTCAGTATGATTTGGCTATCTATAATGGAAATCGTGGTGTTATAACGAAAAGTGTTGTTGATGAAAATATTGACGAAGAAATGAAATCGGGAACGGAAATTATTAATTCTGTTTTTTCAGAATATTTGCAACCGTTATTTTTGTTAAAGAATGCTTATGTTCAAAAAAAAGAAGAATACCATATTTATGAGTTAGAAGAACTTTCAAATTTGTCGGTTGAGAATCAAAGAAATTTGACGGCAGATTTAATAGAAATGTTACAATATGTTCCTTTTTCTTCAGATCATTTAAATGTGCAAGTAAATGGTTTAAATGATCAAGAATTGCTTAAATTTCTATCTTCGTTGTTGGAATCCTTAGATGATATTTGTGAAATGTATAATGAGGATTTTAACAAAATGAAAGGTGGTATTATTCATTGTAATAATTTGTATGATTTATGGTCTGTTATTGATATTTATTGTCGTTTAAATAAATATCCGCTTTCTTCAGTCATGCCAATTATGCAAGATTTTACAAAGATGTTTGTTTTTGATATTATTACTTCACAAGGCGATAGGCACGCTGATAATTGGAGTTTAATTATTGATCATAAAAATCATACAATTCGTTTGGCCGCTTTATATGATAATTCAGCTATTTGTGCTTTAAATAGAGAAAAAGCGATTCAGAATATTAATGAACATGTCTATCGTTTAAAAAATGAAAATTTAAATGATCGAACAGAAAATAGGCTATTAGACTTAATAAGTTCTACTATCAATAAGTCTTTTTCGGGACTTAAAGTGGACTATGAGGATGTCATTGAGCGTAATAAAAATCCTTTAATGATTCAAAAATATGTGCAACACTCTTCTAACGAGTTTATAGAGATGTTAGAAAATGCTTGTTCAATATTGACACCTGAAAAAATTGAAAAGATATTTACTGTTGTTGAAAATAACACAAAAATACCGATTCCTGATAAAGTTAAAGTTATGGTAGTAACGGTATTAGAAAATAATGTTGAGCTTATTAAAAATGCGCTAGGGGGAGTACAAAATGACGTTAAAAGAATTTAGAGAATATCTTGTTTCTACAGGCCCAAGTTTGTATCACAATTTTCAAAAAGTTTTTGCTTTTTCGTGTGAAGATTATTTGCATTTTTTACAAAACTTATTGGTTTCTTTAAAATATTATGCTCCTAATATAAAGTTAGTAATTGATGTTGAAGTTTTTTCAATAGAAAATTTGAATTATTTGAAAAAGTTTTTTGCAGATTTACAGATTGAGGATGACATTCGTAATCAAGTATTAGTTAAATCACCTATTATTGTTTTGTTTGCTAATAAAATTTCAGATATTTATGCTATTTTTAAAAATGATATTTATCGGGGATATACTCTTTTGCAAGATAATCAATATTGTTCTTATATGTTCAATGAAAAGTTAGATAGAAACATTTGGATGAATAATTATGTTGTAGATATGATGCTACAAAGTTTGAAAGATCTAGATAAAGAAGATTATGCTAAGATGTTTCAAGAATTAGAACAAGAATATAGTTTGAAAAATTATTATTTTAAAACGCCACGGAAAAAATAGAGTTACTAATAAAATTTGAATGGAGTTTTTTATCAAATAAGAAAGAGGCTATATATATGGAAATTTGTGATACTAGAATGAAAGGGGATGAGGAATGTTTATGAACGGAAAAAAACGAGAATTTAGTGATGAAGAAATAGAATATATTGTAAAGAATTGGGGAAAGGAATCTCCTAATAAAATGCGAAGCAAATTTAATTGCTCTTGGGAAGCTATTTGTAGAGTAGCAAAAAGCAAAGGTTTAGAAATCCCTATATCTAATGTATGGACACCCGAAGAGATAGAAAAACTGCGATTATTAGCTACTAAGTATCATTATTCTAAAATTGCTAAACTGATGAATAAGACAGAAAAAGCTGTTTATTTGAAGGCTAGAAAGCTTGGCATAACTTTAATACAAGATAGAAGAGAGTGGACAAAAGAGGAAGAAAAAACTTTGGCTGAATTATGGGGTACTAAATCTATTGAAAAAATCGCCAAAAAGATGAAAAGATCTGTCTTTTCTTTAAAAGTGAAAGCTGGAAGAATGGGACTTGGCCCGATGATTCAAAATAATTATGAATTTATAACCGTATCAGATATATGTGAACTTTTACAGGTTAAACGTGATCGAGTAATGACAACATGGGTTCACTTAGGCTTAAATTTGCAAAAACATCAAGTAACCAAAAACAGAACATATTATGTTATTACTTTAGAAGATCTAAAACATTTTTTAGAAAATAATCAAAATGAGTGGGATTCAAGAATGCTAGAAGAAAACATACTGGGGATTGAACCAGATTGGCTAAAAGAAAAAAGAAGAAAAGATATTAGAGAAAATCCTACTGGGTATCGTAAATGGACAGAAGATGAAATAAAGCAAGCTGAAAGTTTACTTAAAATGGGAAAAAGTTATCTAGAAATTGCGAAAAAAATAAAGCGCAGTGAGTTGGCTGTTGCGTACTTGCTTAGAGGTATGGGATATAGTTATAGTTTACCGCAATATTGGAAGGGTAAAGAAGTGAAATATTTAAGAGAAAATTATAATGAGATGACTTATTTGGAAATAGCCAAGCATTTAAATAGAACACCAAAGGCAGTCGCGACCAAAGCTGAAGAACTGGGATTTCAAAAAAAATTAGTAAAAAAAGATACTAACCAAAAAAAATAATAGATATGTTAGCATAGTTAGAAATTTTTTAGGTGTTTTGAAGAAATAGAATAGATGAAAAAATGGAAGTTATATTAGAATCAGAAAGAATTTATTATACTCGAATGTCTGAATTATTAGTAACAGATTATTTAAAAATGTATAATAATGCCGAAATCCAAGAAGTATTGTATGGAAAAAGGAAAGAATTTACTGATAAGCAGATATTGAATTGGATTTATAAATGTTTAGAACAAAATCATATTATTTTTTCTTTAATTGAAAAAAGCACAAAAAATTTTATTGGGATTATTGAGATACCAAGTATTAAAAATAATATAGGAGAAATCGCTATTGCTCTTACACCAAATAAACAAAATAAAGGTTATGGTTTTGAAGCAATAAATACCATTTTAAAATATGGATATGAATAAATTGGATTAGCTGGTTTTGAGTTGTACGTTTTTAAATCAAATCAAAAGGCAATAGGGTGTTATAGTAAAACAGGTTTTGAAATGGATCATGATGGATATACAAAAGATGATGTTCATATGAAACATGTAAAACAGCATGTTGAATAAAATATGTTTTCTTGAAAGTTAGATTAAAGCCTCTTTTCTTGAACAAGGTAGAAAGAGGTTTTTATGTGTCCAGATAAATTGTATTCGTTTAAAAAGAAGAAAATAGGACGAGTTGTAAAAATTTTCTTAATGGGTTAATATATAGATATGATGGTGTGATTATTATTCATTTTCATGCCAAGTGTAGTGGATATGACATTGTTATGAGAAGAAAGGAGATGAGCTGCAAATGTTAAATGAATAAAATAATCTGTTGATATATAAAAATAAAAATGGGGATATAGTTGTTGATGC
>CALVJI010000020.1 GCA_944332105.1 uncultured Bacilli bacterium | reverse complement strand
AATAAAAACCATAGAAACCCTTTATTTCTATGGTCAAAATATATATTTACTCCAAATAATTTTGGAGCTATTAACATATGGCAGGGGCGGAGAGAATCGAACTCCCATCAAAAGTTTTGGAGACTCCTATGCTACCATTATACCACGCCCCTAAATATTAAGGACAAAATCATTATACCATGAGTATACGGACATTTCTAGTCTTTTTTTCATAAAATATCGTAGGTGATTGAAATGATAATTGAATATACAACCAAAGAAAAAGATTTATTAGCAAGAATCATGCGAGCCGAAGCATTAAATGAAGGAGATCTTGGCATGCTTATGGTAGGAAATGTCGTTGTAAATCGTGCGATTGTTGATTGCTATACTTTTAAAAATGTAAATACAATATATGATGTAATTTACCAACCTAATCAATTTGTTGGTATTAATAGTTCTTTATATGAAGCTTCACCAACCGCTTTAGAAAAACAGTTGGCTGAACGTGTATTAAAAGGCGAATACTATTATCCCGCAACTCATGCTTTATGGTTTTACGCACCTGGCAACAATAGCTGTACAAGCACTTGGTATTCACAACCTTTGGCAGGAAGATATAAAAACCATTGTTTCTATCGTCCTAATGCTGGCAAATGCGATGAGATTTATTAAAAAAAATGTAGGAAACCTACACTTTTTTTATGGAATAATTAATTTTTGACCGATGCTAAGCAGATTATTTGTAAGATTGTTTCTCGACATAATAGCCGCGACTGTTGTTCCAAACCTTCGTGCGATTTGATATAAGTTATCACCAGCAACTACAGTATACACAATCTCATTAGAACTAGAACTAGGAATTTTTAAAACCTGGCCAATACTTAACAAATTGGAAGTTAACCCATTTAAAGTCTTCAAAGCATCAACAGTTGTATCAAATTGTAAGGCAATTTGATAAAGATTATCTCCTTTTTTTACTGTATACGTTTCTTCTGTTGTACTAGTAGTAGTAGGTTTAACCAATAGTCGTTGTCCGATACTTAATAAATTAGAAGATAAATTATTTAAAGATTTTAGTTCATCAACAGTTAATCCATATTTATTCGCAATACTATATAAAGTATCACCCGAAACTACAGTATAATATTCACCAATTTCTTCTGGCACTTCTTCTAAAACAGTCGGAATAAGCAAAACTTGATTGATCGATAAAGCATTACTAGTCAAATTATTCTTTTCTTTTAATTCATCAACACTAACACCATATTTTTTAGCAATACTCCATAAGGTATCACCAGATTTTACAACATAACTATTTGTCGTACTAGAACCACTAGAATATGGTACACCAACATAAGTAGCAACCGCCCGAACAACTGCTTCTGCCAAATCTTCCCAATCATTTTTTAATTGCTCTACATCATCACCTGTACTATCCACGAAACCATATTCTATAATTAATGACTCATTATTTGGTGTATCCCGTAAAATATAATAATAATCTTTAGATGGATCAGAAGGCAACCTTCTTTGATAATACTTACGAACATTTTGACCTGACTTAGCAAATTCTTGAGCAATTAAATTAGAAAGCTTATCCGAATTACGTAACGAATAAATAATTTCTGCACCGTCCCCGCCACCTGCATTAATATGGTTAGAAAGCAAAATAACATCACTTGAATTTCCATAAAAACTTTGAGCTTTACTAGGACGATCATTTGGCCCTAAAGTAACATCACTAGTCCTTGTCATTTCATTTGGAATTCCTAATTCATCAAATCTTTTATGTAAATATTCACTTATTTTTAAAGTTAAATCTTTTTCTACAATCCCATTAGCGCTCGTTCCTGGATCATCCCCACCATGCCCAGCATCAATTACAATTTTTTTAGCCATAAAAATACCTCCTATCATAATTTATGATAAAAGGCTATTTTTGTTAAATTAATTCATTCCTGTTATCAACAATCTAAGCATCGCAATCAAATTTCGTTTAGTAGAAGATGGAATATTTTTTATTTCTTTCATTAATCCCAACAAAGTCGACATTTTTAACTCTTTTAATTGCATAATATTCGTAATATGCGTTCTTTCAAAGATAGCAAAAAATGTTTCTACAAAATTTTTACGTTCATGATCACTCATATCGTCAATATATTCTTTTAAATTACTTTTTAACTTTTTACTTTTTTTAGATAACTCTGTTTGTTCCAAAAATCCTCCAAAACATTGCCAAGTATACCCATCATGTTGTAAAACAGCACGAGCACTACTTACTACCGTTTTAAAAGTATCACATCCCAAAATCATGCCGATAACACTTTCCTCTGGAACAACAACCGTTAACTTCTTTTGTAAATTAGTAAAACGATCAGATGTTAATATTTTATTATCAAATCCAGGTCCATCAAAATTATAAACTTGTTTTACTTTCTTTTTCCACGAATCTTTACCATACATATAAGCGTACATTGCCAAATTTCCGCCCTTACTATGGCCTCCAATATAAATTTCACGATCAAAAAAACGAATGGTTTTATCAAAATATTCTTGAGCAAGCTTTTGAGAAGGAATAGGAAACAGATAAAGCATTTGAAAGTCTTCCTTCCATCCCACAACATTACTATCCGTTCCTTCAAAGGAAATATAAGTTACAAAATTAGGTAAACGAATAGTTAAAGCCCCAAACTGGCCATTAGAATCGACACTTGAAACCAAATGATATAACTTTGTATGATAAAAACGTTTAGCATGGATAAGTTCTTGAACCAATTTATAAGAATTGGGAAATAACCAGTCCTCTTTTTTAAAATTTACTTTTTCATTCTTTTTTAAAAATGAAGTACAAGCATCTTCTAAATATATATAATCATTCCGACCACTAGGAACAATCTTATCCCACTTAACATAACTGAGCAAAGATAAAATAAGACTATCTACTTCATTAAAAGCAAATTTATCAAAAGAAACATCTCCATAATACTTTAAATATCCAAATAAATTATGCATTTCTCATCCCCGTCCTGTGAATAATTGAGTTTCTAATAAAACTCTGCTATAATTATTGTATCATAGAAAGAGGAAGTTATGAAAAAAAGAAAAAGAAAATTAAAAATGAAAGGAATAACATACATTCTGACAATAATTTTCACCTTATGTATTTTGGGAATTGGCTACCTGGGTTATACGCTTATATTCAAAGACAACCACAAAGCAATTTTTTTAGAAACAATTGAACGAAACAATTACGCAAATATTGACTATTATGCTATTTATGGTATTCACATGAATTTAAAAGGTAGTTTTACTTTAGAAGAAGATGTAAATGATCTTGTTTTAGTTCTAAAAAACGAAAATGAGGAAATTACTATTCCATGGGAATTAGAACAAAATAATCAAAATTACACATTCACTACAAGCGAATATATTAATGAAGGAATCGTGTTAGAAAACATTCCCATTGGTGAATATTACTTATTAATTAAAACAATAGGAACAGATGAAAATAATGAAGAAGTAATCAAATATTATTCTTTACAAAATCAAACAACCTATAACGATTTAGAGTATTATACTTTAACGAAAGACAATAAAAACAATAAAATTGATATTGAGTGGAATACCTATGAAGAAATTCCTACTCTACGTTTCACTATCAAAGAGACAACTTTACCAGATGATGTTTATGATATTACGATCGACCCTGGTCATGGCGGATCAGACCCTGGAAAAACAGCTTGTTCAGATGGCAGTGTGACAAACAGCTTAGGTTATTGTAATTCTGGAAATCTTATTTCAGAATCAAATCAAAATTTACAAGTAGCTTTACAATTAAAAGAAGACTTGGAAAACTTAGGCTATAAAGTCATTTTAACTCGTGAAACCGATGAGAGAATTAGTATTTATGACCCTTATGGAAGCGCTACCACAGCAAATGATACCAAATCAAAATTAAATATTGCAATTCATCATAACTCTTCAGGTGTAGGAACTGTTAAAGGATTAGAAGTCTACATTGCAAATGATACGAATTTAGATTTTGCGTCACTCTTCGTCGATGAAATTACTACCCTTGCCAATACAGCTACTTCAACTAAGCAACTATATCGTGTTTCTGATGGCATTTATCAAAGATTCTTTACCGAAGAAGAAATTTTAGAAGATGATGTTCAACCTAGCAATAAAACAACAGAAACAATTTATTACTACTATTTACGTGAAGTTGGCGGCATTTCAACTCACGCGACAAATGATGGCAGATATATTCCAACTTATTCAAAAAATGAACACTATAATTCAAATAACACAGCAGAATCTTACTTATTTGAACTAGGATATATGGATAATTACAGCGATCTATTAAACATTATGCAAAATACATCTGGCTATGCAGAAGGCCTAGCAACAGCTATTTCAAAATATTTAGCCCAAGAAGAATAAAAAAAGAAACTCAAAAATACAATAGATTAAGGAGACAAAATATGAATTCAGAACGTATATTTTTTGGCGATATTTATAAAGTAACAGAATATGAAATTGAAAAAGAAATACCAGAACCAATTTCTAACGATCCTAAAATATATCGTATTAAGAAAAAAAGAGAACTACTAAAAAAACAAGCTGTTTTACTTCAAACAAAAGATCAAAAATATCTAGATTTAGAACAAATGAATTTCTTCCTTTGGTTGCGTCTAAATTATCGTATTCCTTTTATGGAAAAACATCTTTTAAGAACTTTACCTCTTATGAAAGATCAAGTATATATTGAACAAACCAGTTTACGACCTTATTTAAATTTTAAAACAGATGTCGATTTAAAAATTGTTCGTAAAAGACACAAAAGCAAGCTAACTAACTAGCTTGCTTTTTGATCTAATGTAATATTTAAATCAATGTAATCACCATCACGATATACACGTACTTTCATTGTATCTCCAACACTATGATTATATAAGAGATATCTTAAATATGCATAATCTGAAACTTCTTTATCGTCTACTTCAACAATAATATCACCTGCTTGCATTCCACCATCATCAGCTGGGCTACCATCTGAAACACTTTCAACATAAACGCCTTCAGTTATTCCCGAATTACTTAAAGATGGATAACGATTATACATACTACTAACATTTACCATACTTATTCCTAAAGATGGTCTTTCAATAGTCTCACCATTTTCTAATTTTTCAGCATAATTTAAGGCCGTTTCAATTGGTATTGCAAATCCCATACCTTCTATACTAGCGCTTGATATTCCACTGGATGATAATTTCAAAGAAGTAATACCAATAACCTCGCCATTTGCGTTAGCTAAAGGGCCACCTGAATTACCAGAATTTATAGCAGCATCTGTTTGTAAAACACTCATCATCATATCCGCTGTAGAAGAATTACTTGTTGAAACACTAACTAAACGATTTTTACCAGATAAAATACCTCTTGTAACAGTACCTGAATAAGCATCAGAATTAATAGGTGAACCTACTGTAAAGACAGTATCACCAACCCGAGCTTCTTCACTACTTCCCATCTCAGCAACCGCAGAAACTTCATCAGCACTTAGCGAAAGCACAGCTATATCAGAATAGGTATCTTTACCTTCTACAGTTGTCTCTATTTGTCTTCCATCAGTAAATTCCACATAAACTGCATCACCATTTTCAATAACATGATTATTCGTTAATATATATGCTGTATTATCATCCTTTTTATAAACAAAACCAGTCCCGGTTGCATAAAGTTGATCATGATAATAAGTTTTTACAACAACCACCGCATCATAAAGTTTTTCAACCGCATCCGCTATTCCAGTATCTGTAACAGTAACATTTCGAGTTTCAATCTGCTCTGTTATCGTTCTTACAAATGGATCAGGATAAAAACAGATCAAAGCATATAAACCAATCGCCCCGGCAAAAAACATTACAATGCCAACAATAACTAATTTTCCAGTAGAACTAATTTTACTTTTTTCATTTGTATCTTTCATCATAAAACTCCTTCCCTTTCTATATGTAAAAGAAAATTTCTTTTATAAACGTACAATCTCGCCATAATTAATTGGAAACCCCATCCGATCAAGGACCTTCTCAATCGATATAGTTTTCAAACGATCAGCCAATACTTGTATTTCATATTCGAATTCACTCATAAACAAGAAAAAATCATCTCTTCTCAATAATTGCTTTAAAATCAAAACAATCGCGAATAAATCATTTTTTCCATAAATATACTCATCATTAACCTTGGGTATATTTAAAAGTTGATGATATTTTGTATCTTCAATAGAACGTTGAGCCTTATGTTCATACAAAATATCTTCATGAGCACATAAATTACGAAAATTAGCTAAAATCGGAAAATAAACCACTAATTGTTCCCGAGTCGCATGAAAATCTTGGGCAATGCTAATTTGATCTTCGTTTTTTAATATCTGATAGAGTTCACTAACTATTCCAAAAGATAAAACTTTCACCGCAATCCACATTGGCACATAACCATATTTTTCTGTATAATGAAGAGTCGCTTGATGCTGTCCTCCATTTACTCGAATTTGACGCTTCATCTTTCGCAATAAATCATCTACCTGTTTCTTGCGCTTACGATCACTTACAAAGTTTTTAGCATTTAAATAATCCTCTTCTTTAATACCATACTTACTAGACAAATTATAAGCTGTAATACTTTTAAGGTTATTTTCAATAATCAATAAATTCTTAAAAGTTATATTACGAATATGTCGATCAAATTGAAATAAAGCATATAATTCTTCAAAAGTCGTCCCTGGCAAAAAAAGTTTTCGGGTTGTACTTTCCAAAAATAACCAACGATAGCCATTAATAAAAAAGTAATTTTCTCTAAGTAGAATATCTTTCGTCTCTTGTTCATCAGAAACAATAAGACCTTTACTTTGTAATATTTTAACTTGTTCATCAAGTGTTTTAAAAGTCTTAACCATGTTTCACCTCTCGTATCTTAACCCATTATATCACAAAGTACAGAACTATTGTAGTCAGATTTCTTGTCAAATATGTTAGTAAAATGTGAAAAATTCATGAAATTTTGAGTGAATATGCTAAAATAAGTGTATTAAGGAGGTACCATGCCATCAATCATAACACATCATTTTTTTGCCGATGAAGTGATGGAAAGAATGCCATTTCAAGTCCAAAATAAAATTAACAAAAAAATCTATCATATCTTTGCTCAAAGTTTTGACAATCTTTTTTATTATAAGTTTTTAACTCCATGGCAAGGAGCAAATATTAGAAAATTAGGTAATGAAGCTCAAGACAAAAAAGTGAATTATTATTTTAAAAACATTTTAGAATACATAAAAAAAGAAAACTTAAAACAAAATAAGGAAGTCTTAAGCTATCTATATGGTAGTATTTGCCATTATGTCCTAGATTATCGTTGTCACCCATTTATTATTTATTATACTGGAATTCCTAGTATTAACATAAAATATCGTGGATTGCACGAAAAAATGGAAGTAAATATCGATGCGTATCTATATAAGAAAAAAACAGGCCAAGAACTAAAAAAAGCAAATCTAGCAAACAAACTACTTCCTAAGACTTCCTTTTCCAAAGAACTGGAAAACACAATAAACCATGTATTCAAAAAAACTTTTAATATTTCAAATATGGACACAATTTATAAACAAAGTGTTCAAACTGGAAATTTTTTACTCAAATACTTCGTTACAGATAAAACTGGTCTAAAGAAAAGACTCTATGCCATGAAAGACTTACTAATGAAGCAAAGTAAAAGAAGATATGAATTTTTAAGCTTTCATGTAAACGCAATTTACCCAGAATATTTAAATGAAACACACGAAACCTGGGTATATCCAGCAGCCAAAGAAAAAACAAGTAATGCTTCCTTTTTAGAACTTTATGAAGATTCATTAAAAGAAGCATGTAATATAATTGAAAATATTGAAAAATATCTAAACAACGAAATAACAGAAACTGAAGTTTTAAAAGTTATTGGTGACAATTCATATTCTACAGGACTTCCGTTAAACCGTAAAAGAAGCTCAAAATATTTTAAATACTAACAAGACTTAAAGCTAAATATTGAGCAAACTGCTGAATATATTGTTCATCTAATAATTTAGTTCTTTCGGCTCCATTTGAAAGAAAGCCACATTCCACTAAAACACCTGGAACATCTAGCTTAGAATACATATAAATAGAATTTGAAATACGTTTTATTTCTCGATCTGTGCCCAATTTTTCATTCATAAAACTTTGAATAGATGAAGCGATGCCTTCATTTTTTTTATCTACCGAAGAATAAAAGACTTGCACACCAGAATAACTACTATCCGATAAATAATTTAGATGTATAGAAAGGTAATAATTTGCATTACTTGTATTAATATAATGAATACGATGATCAAAATCACTTTTCTTACGATAGGTAGCATTAGGTGTTCCTAGATCATAATCACCTTCACGGGTCATATAAACTGTACCACCTAACTTTGTAATCTCATCACGTAATGCTAAACTAATCTGTAAATTAATATTTTTTTCATAAACAGAACCAACAACCGTCCCAGGGTCTACTCCACCATGACCTGGATCAATTACAAAAACCAGGCCAGATAAAGGAAAACTAGCTTGCACTGGAACAAAAGCAAAAAAAGAGCCTAAAATTAAAAATAAACACAAACAAATATAATTTTTCATATTAAAATATATTCAAAATAAGACAAGAAAAAACCTTATAAACACAAAGTCTATAAGGTTTAAGAAAACAATACTAACGTTTACTAAATTGTGGAGCACGACGAGCTTTTTTAAGACCATATTTCTTACGTTCTTTAACTCGTGGATCTCTAGTAATCATACCAGCAGGCTTTAAAATTTTACGATAAGCAGTATCAGCAGTTTGATCTGTATTAGCATCAAACAAAAGTAATGCCCGTGTAATACCTAGACGAATAGCTCCAGCTTGACCAGCATATCCGCCACCTTTAACGGTTACTTCAATATCGAAACGATTCTCATTATTTGTCAAAGTTAAGGGTTGTTTTAAATCCAAAACTAAAATTTTATCAGGCATATAATCATTAACATCTACACCATTAATAACAATATTTCCTGTTCCACTTACTAAGGTAACTTGAGCAACTGCTCTTTTTCTTCTACCTGTAGCTTTCCAACTTTGTTTTGCCATGTTTTCCTCCTTAATCTACTTTCAATACTTCTGGTTTTTGAGCTTGATGTTTATGATCAGCACCACGATAAACAAATAATTTCTTGCCCATCGCACGACCAAGTCTTCCATGAGGAAGCATTCCTTTAACAGCTCTTTCCATCATTTCTTCAGGATAATTTTGAATCATTTCTTTTGCATTACGTTCTCTAAGTCCTCCTGGATATCCAGAATGATTATAATACATCTTATCTTCTAATTTGTTACCTGTTAATTTAACCTTGTCAGCATTAATAATAATTACATAGTCTCCGCAATCAACACTAGGGGTATAAGTAGGTTTATGTTTACCACGTAAAACAGTTGCAGCTTTAGTAGCAACACGACCTAAAGATATACCAGTAGCATCAATAACATACCATTTACGTTCAATGTTTTCTTTTTTTTGTAAAAATGTACTCATCTTTAAAATCCTTTCATCTTTCTTTCCAACTACTGCTTTCCCAAGGCACTCGTTTTCCAGATAAATAAAATGTACCATTTAAAATTATAGGGGATAGACAACAAAAAGTCAAACAAATTTGCATATTTATCGTCAAAAAATATGATTAGCATATTTATCGTCAAAAAACTCCTTATTTAGTTCGTGTTAGAACTTCCATTGTAGAACTTGGTGTATAAACTGTAGTACTCCATGCACTCCAAGGGCCATAACATTTATTATTTTCTAAAGTATAACCGCTTGGACAACCGATTTCAGTAACAGCACATTTATATTCATTATTATAAAGTAATAACTTACCTTCACTACAAGTATGAGATGTAGCATAAATATCACATTTATTCTTTGACTTACTGCTGTATAAGTAGGAAAAGCAAGTAAAAGAATAATGGCTAGAATAACAATGACACCTAAGGCTTCTATTAATGTGAACCCCTTTTTCATAGAACCACCATAACATTCTTATTCTTAACTTAATCCTATCACAAATTCCCACATTAAAATTGTATAAAATCCAAATTATACATGTTATTTACATATATCTAGTACATCATAAACAATACGCATTAAGTAAAGACCTTGTGGTGGCACAACACTACATGTAATTTTTTGTGAAGAAGAAAGTGCCAAAGACACTTTATCTATAGAACAAGATTTTTTTCCAACATCTAAAAGTACTCCAACAATGTGCCTTACCATATATCGATAAAAACACGGTCCGGTTATATTAATAATTAAAAAATCCCCTTCTTTTTTTAGATCAATTCCCGTAATAACAGCATCATAAAAATCGCGTTTTCCAGCTACAAAATTATGAAAATCATGTTTTCCCAAAAATAACTGAGCACATTGTTTCATCAAATCAAAATCTAAAGATTGATAATAACAATAAGCATAGTCCATATAAAAAGGATTTTTCTTGCCTAAATAAATTTTATACTGATAAGTTTTCAATATTACATTAAATCGCGCATGAAAACAGGGATCTACTTTTTCTATTTGTTCAATCGCCACATAAGGCGAAAGCAAACGATTTAAAACATATTGTAATTTATTTGGAGAAATATCTAAATCCAAATCAAAATGGATACACTGATCTAAAGCATGCACACCACAATCAGTCCTTCCTGCCCCATGAACAAGTATAGGTTTACCAGCCAATATTTTTAATGCTCTTTCTAATTCATTTTGAACTCCTTTACCATTATTCAAACGTTGAAAACCCCAAAATTTGCTTCCATCATAAGAAACCCTTGCTAAATATCTCATTGTACACCTCGATATATGGCCTTTAAAGTCTCACTAAAAGTAATTTCATGATCCACTTTATGACCTTTTTTTTCTAAATATTTAATGAGTTCTACAGTAAAAGGCATCGCGACATATTTATAAATCTCATCACTATAAAAGTCCTCTATATATTTATATTTGCCATTTTTAGTAAACAAATAAAAACCTTTTACTGTTTCACAAACAAAATTCATATCATTCTCAATTAAAATAACTTGAATATTTTTTTTATACATTAAGTTGCGCATTAACCGTTTAAAATACTCTTTCTCTGCATCTAATAAATCCTGAAAGAAAAACTCACATATAAGTACTCTAGATTGCCAAAGTAAAACTTTAGCTAACTGAACCTTCTTAGTTTCTTGCAAAGTCAAATGATTCATTAAAGCTCCTTGACGATTTAATGAAAATTTTACAAGTTTTAAAGATTGTAAAATTTTCTCTTTGCTTTTGTTTGTCTCTCTTTCTAAATAAGCAATAACCGAAATCTTTTTCTCTATTTTTTGATGCAAAACATATCCTGAATCCTCATTAGTAATTACATTTTGAATTTTAACTGGAAAATGAACAAGGATAGAAAACCGATCCTTTAATACAAACTGACTCATTTTAATTTCCATAATGCTTTCTCCAATTCTTCTTTGCTCATACACAGATGATCAATTAATCCATACAATTCTAATTGTATACTCATATTAATATAAAAAGGAAGAGAAAATCCCAAACGCTTTAAATATTTTTCTTCCTGTAAAACAAGTAAGGTTTGGCCTTCAATAGCCATTTTATCTTGTTTGACAATCATTAAATAAGTAGAATATACCGTATCTTCAATTTGATTTGTCACATAAAAACACCCAATTTTTTTCTTGCGCATAAAAGAAAAAATATATGCCAATTCTTTAGCCGAAAAAATCCAATGTAAGTCTTCACAAAAAAGAAAATCCGGTTTTTCTAAAAGAGTTAAAACAAAAGCAAAACGATATTCTAAATGTGTTGAAACTTTCATAATTTTTTGAACAAAACGTTTCCAAGTCACATCTAAATGTAATGAAGCAATTTCTTCTTGCCAATTACTTGCATCTTTTTTTTGCAAAAGATAAAATAAAACTCGACCATTAGATTGAATTAAAGAAGAATTTTTAAAAAGTATCTTTAATAGTAAAGATTTTCCTGAACCACTTTCACCAAGTAGACATACTGCTGAATTTTTATCAAAATCACAAGCAAAATCTTCTAAAATAGTTCGACCAAATAAACGCAGATTAAAAGGCTCTATATGACAATACTTCTTTTCCATATACATCACTACTGTCTATTTTAAAATAGAAAAAAAAGAAAAGAAAGAAAAACTTTCTAATCTTCTGTAATTTTAATAATAAATTCTCCTGGTAAACTATACATATATTTCTCTCGAGCATAACGGGCGACATAATCATCATCATGAAGTTTGGTTACTTCACTCGTTAAACTTTCTTCTTCTGCTAACAAATTATTATAATAAGTAGTCAAACTAGATATTTGTGTCTTATTATCCATTATTTGTAACCAATCTTGAAAAATAGACACAAAAGAAAGACTAACAATGCCTAAAAAAATCACTGATAAAACCATAAATCTTTTACGAGCTTTCCGCGAACCCTTTTTTTTCATTGCACCCTTCCTATCTACTAGAGATAAGTATATCATTTACGAAAAATTTTTTCAATTTTCTCGGGCAAAAAAAATTCTAACTTGACATGCCTATGTAAAATATCAAAAGTTACAAAACCAAAAAATACAAATAATAAAAAGTAAATATGTAATACACCATCATTTAATAAATACATTAGATACACATAAAGTAAAACAATATTAATGACAAATAAAATGGTAGTTAAATACTTCATCACAAGCGAATAAGTCTCGGATATTTTAAAATGCCATCTCGTTAATATATGAAATCCAAACCCAAAAAGGAAAGATAATAAAAAAGAAAAAAGTTGAGTTATTTCATCCATTATTTAAAAAGCTTAGCCATAAAGCTTTCTTCTTTAGAAGCCTTTCCTTTAACATTATCCACATATTGATAACTCGTAATCTTTCCTTTAATTCGTACATTGCCATCATGAGTATCTAATTTTAAAATTTCTAAGCCACTACCTTTTAATAAAAGCATGCCCATTGTTGTTTCTAATAAAAACTCTTCATGATCAAAACTATTAATTTTTTTAACACCTGTAATATAGATTTCACGCCGATCAATAATTTTTACTTCATGATTTGCTGGTACTAAAGGCACAACATTTTCTGTTTCCATTTTGATCACCTAGAAAAATATATGCCAAAAGTATTAAAAAAATTCTAGTCGCCTAGAATTTTTATTCTTCAGAATCCGGTTTATTATATTCTTCCAAGATTGCATCAGTAAACATAGCTCGTACATCAGGATTAATAGGATGACAAACATCTCTGTATTCACCTGTAGCTGTTTTTCTGCTTGGCATTGCAATAAATAACCCATTATCACCTTCAATGATACGAATATCATGAATAGCAAAGGCATCATCAATTAAGACAGATGCAATACCTCTTAATCTTGAATTTTCTTTTGTGATCTTACGAACACTTACAGATGTAATTTTCATCATTTACTCTCCTTCTAAAGTTCCTACAACTTATATTCATTGTAAAGCATAAATTCAATTATTTCAAGCATTTTACGCTAATTTAACAACAACATCACCAATTATTACATCCGAATAGTTAAAACTCTTCTCAACACCATTTACTAAAACCGTAAAAACATATGGATATACTCCACTTACTTCACCATAATATTCAAAATTTTTATTTCGTAATCCATATACTCGAATCGTTACATTTTTATGTAAATAACCTGCAATTTTCTCACGTACTATATCAAGATTCATAACTCACCCTCCTCATCTTGGAAAACCAACATACATCATACCAGTACTAATAATGCCGCCCATACCACTCGCACCATATTTCGTTCGTGACAATAATTTTACTAAATCAATCTCCTTATTGCGTTCACTCATAGCAAGCACAGTCGCGATTATAGCTGGATCTAAAGCATGAATATTTACACGCCTTGGTGAACTAGCAAAATTAGCGCCTGCTTTAATTAACTCTTCATAATTACTTTGACATGCACCAGCAATAATAACTAATTTTTCATGACTTTTTTCATACTTGCGAGCTTCCTTAACTGCCTTAACAAAATTTTCTGTATTTTTATAATTATGAATATCTTCCTTACCACCCTTTTTAGGATAATAAGCATCATGACCAGTAATAATGACGATATCTGGCTGATATTCAACTAATAGCCCTCGAATTTGCTTAGCAATCTCGCTTTCTTTAATTTTTTTTCCTACAGCCATTACTTTATTCTTCTTATAAAATTTTAAACATCGTTCTAAATATTCTTGATCTGCATCAATATGTAAAACTTTACCAGGAAGATAAAAAAAATCTCCACGCATAGCAGTTTCCGGTAGTAAAAAATCTTCTTCATCCTCACGATCTTCACGTACATAAAGCTGCAAATCTTCTAAGGGAGCATCAGCATAAAGACGAACTTGTACTCCTTTTAAATAGGCCATTTCCCCGCGAATATTTAAGATTTTAAAAACGACATCATGATTATAACTGATCCGCGTCACTAAATCGCCCACTTGAAATACCATATGCTTCACCTAAAAAAATATATGAAAAAAACTAGTATCTTAGTACTAGTTAAACAAGCTCTTAAAAAGCAAAACAAAAATTTCATAGGAAAGTTCTTCAGCCCGAACATTTAAAGAAAAACCATACTTTTCTAAAATATTTTGAATCTTGGACCAATCATATTGTTGAAGATTATTTCTTAAAGTTTTTCGTTTATATTGAAAACATTGCTTTAAAAAGGAACAAAATGAAGAAACATCTAAATCATATATTTTTTCCTTACGAACAAACTGAACAACAGAACTGGTTACTTTAGGCTTGGGCACAAAAGCATTAGGAGAAACATCAAACAATTTATGAATTTCAAAAAAATGTTGCAAAAATACAGTAAAATAACCATAATCTTTTGTTTTAGGAGAGGCACAAAAACGCAAAGCCACCTCTTTTTGAACTAATAAAGTCATTCCAGAAATAGGCATAGCACTTTCTAATAAGTGTTCAATAATTGGCGTTGTAATATAGTAAGGAATATTTGCAATCACATAAATATGTTCAAAATCTTGTTTTAAATCTTTCTGTAAATCTCTTCTTAAAAAATCATCAAAAATAATTTCAACTTTCTCACTTTTAAAAGACAACAAAATATCTTTCATTCGCTCATCAATTTCATAACAAAAGAGGGAACTAGGCTTTTGAATTAAATATTTAGTTAAAGCTCCCATTCCTGGACCAATTTCAATAATTAAATCATTTGCATTTACCTTAAAACTATCAGCAATTTTCCGGAGAATATTTTCATCTTTTAAAAAATTTTGTCCCAGACTCTTCTTTGCCTTTACTTC
>CALVJI010000019.1 GCA_944332105.1 uncultured Bacilli bacterium | reverse complement strand
AAAAAACAGAAAAAAGCTCGTATTTATACGGGCTTAATTTAAAATGGGCACTTAATCAAAATGGGCACATAAGGTATAATCGTTTAAATAAAGAAAACGATACCCCTAATTTAGAACTAAAAAAATATAAAGAAAAAAATTCTAAAAAAACAGGAATCATTCTTTTTACGATTGCTTGTATTTTATTAATAACAGGAGTATTCTTCTATACTTCATTTGCTTCATTTGAAAGTAGAGAAACCTATAATTTAATGGAAGGAACTATTCAGAGTCCAGGTGATATTTATTTTTCCTATTATATCGATGGAGTAGCTAGTCAGAATGCTCCTTTACAAAACACAGAATATACTTTAGATGAAAGTAGTTCTAATTGTACAAATGGAGTAATACCGAGTTGGAATCATTCTACTTGGGAGTTTCAAGGAAATTATTCAAATTATAATTCTAGTGATGGAAGCTCTGTAAAATGTAATTTATATTTTGTTAAAAACCAAACAGTCTCAACAGCATTAGGAGAATTATCCGTTTATCCATATACACCAGATTTTACAAAATCTGCGTGTGACTCTTCTTCTTGTGAATCTCATGAAAAAGGAATTTATGCAATGACAACAAATGAGGGAACGACATATTATTACAGAGGTAGTGTTGAAAACAATTATTTGCAGTTTGCAGGATATTGGTGGAGAGTCGTAAGAATTAACGAAGACGGTAGCATACGAATTATTTATGATGGAACAACACATCATACCAATGGAGAGTCTAGTACAGATAGATATTACGCGACTTCACAATTTAATGCTTCTCATGCTTCTAATGAGTATGTAGGATATATGTATACATTAAACGATGCGGATGGACTTAGTACTTCATCAGTCATAAAACAAGCAAATGATGTGTTTTATGAAGAATATTTAAGAGATTATGAAGAATATATTGATACTGAATCTGGTTTCTGTGGAGATAGAAGTACTTTAAATTTACAAAGTGGAGTAGGTACAAGTAATGTGATTACTTATAATAAAGGTTATTTAAGAGTTACAACAAGTAGCCCAGATTTAAACTGTGAGAACACAAGTGATTTATATACGGTAAGTGGTTCTAGTAAAGGAAATAATGCTTTAACTTATCCAATAGGATTAATCACAGTCGATGAAGCTATCATGGCAGGCCATGCAGGAGGAGTATTTGATGGTACTTATAACCAACAAAAAAGAGCTTCAAATACTTATTTATCCATTGGAAATAGTTTTTGGACGATGACCCCAACAGGAGGGTATAGTCCCTTCGGTAATACTTTTTGGAGTGCTGTTGTATTCGCTGTGGTCGCGTCTGGTCAAATTGATGACAATGTTACTACAACGAGCGGTGGTCTTCGCCCAACCATAAATTTAAAGGCTGATGTTATAATTACGGGTGAGGGAACAATTGAAAATTCATATAAAATTGTTGAGTAAAAATTTATGTTTTCAAGAAAAAAGCTATCTGTTTTAAGATAACTTTTTTTCTAAATATGCGACACATTCGTAGATAAGAAATGATAGAATTAGTAAAATTAAAATGCCTGACATAACTAAAGTTAGATTGAATACTTGTGTGCCATAAATGATTAAATATCCAATTCCTTTTTTGCTGACTAAAAATTCACCCATTATGACACCGATTAAAGTCATGGAAATGTTGATTTTTAAAGAAGAAATAATTGTCCTTTTTGATTCGGGAATAATTAAGTAACGTAAGATTTGTTTTTTCGTGGCTCCAAAAGATTTTAAGAGTTTTATTTTTGTTTCATCGACACCTAAGAATCCATTATAGATGTTCATGATACTAACAATTAAATTGATTAATAAAGCCATGACTATGATGGATTTTGTATTGGCTCCGGCCCAGATGATAATGATTGGACCTAAAGCAACTTTTGGCAAGCTGTTGATCATTGTTAAGAATGGATCAATGATTTTTGCTAATATGGGGCATTCGTAAAGCATAATCGCGATGATTAAACCAAGGGTTATGCCAATGACAAAAGCGAGAATTGTTTCATATAAAGTGGTGTAAATATGAATAAATATTTCGCCTGATATGGTCCATGTGTAAATCGTTTTAAAAATGCGACTAGGACTAGAAAAAATAAATGGGTTGATAATTTTTTGATTGGCTAAGATTTCCCATAAAACAAAAAATAGGACGACAATTAATAGTTGAATAAAATGAATAAGATATTTTTGATTTTTTTTCTTTTTAATGATTTTTTTAGCTTCTTCAGACATTGATATCTAAATCCTTCCATATTTTATTGTAGTAGTCGGAAAATTCTTTGGCTTTTCTATTTTCGATGGGATTTTGTTTGTTTTCTAATTCGACAATATATATTTTTTTGATCGTACATGGTCTTTTGGATAAAACAACAATTCGATCAGACATGGATATAGCTTCGGCAATATCATGAGAAACCATAATAGTTGTAATGTTTTCTCTTTTTATAATGTTATATACATCGTCACTGACAGCTAATCTTGATTGATAGTCTAGGGCGCTGAAAGGCTCATCTAAAAGTAAAATATCTGGTTTAATAGCTAATGTCCTTATTAGGGCGACGCGTTGTTTCATGCCGCCTGAAAGTTCTTTAGGATATTTGTTCATGAATTCTTCTAATTTATATTTACGGAATAAGCTTTTGACATATTCTTTGTTTTCTAAAGTATCTTTTTTACTAATTTTTAAACCGATAAGGGCATTTTCATAAACAGTTAACCAGGGAAATAAGGCGTCACTTTGAAGCATGTAACCAATAATTGGGTTTTCTTTGTGGAAAAGAAACGTGCCGCTTGTTGCTTTTTCGATGCCAGCTAAAATACTTAATAGAGAAGATTTACCACAGCCACTCGATCCAACGATTGTTACAATCTCGCCTTTTTCGATCGATAAAGTGATGTCTTTAATGGCTTCTATTTCTTCTTTATCGGTGATATAGTTTTTTTTAATGTGTAGAATGTTTAAAAGGTTATTCATTACTTAAATTTTGGATAAGATCATTATATGGAACATAATCTTCTAATAAGTCATTTTCAATCATTAGGTTTTCTAAATTTTCAAAGTATTCTTCTTTTATGAACGTCGTATCTAACCACGAGTCGCTGTCCATGTATCTTTTGACAATTTGTTCTAAGTCATCTAAGCTCGTATCTGGAAATTGTGGTAATATGACTTCGGCTATAGTGCGAGCATCATGTTCTTTAACGAATTGTAAACCTTTGTTGATGGCGTTGTTGAATTTTTCTAATAGTTCTTTGTTTTCTTCAAGATAGCTTTTTCTTGCATAGAAAGCGGTGTAAGGCATTTCACCTGAAAGTTCACCAATAGAGGCTACTACGTGACCATATCCTTCTTTTTCTAAAAGAGTAGCATTTGGTTCAAATAAATTTACAAAGTCTCCTGTTCCACCGATGTAAGCACCTGATAATGAAGCAAAATCAATGGAATAGTTCAAGTTTACTTCGTTTGCATTTATGCCGGCATTTTTTAAGGCATTTAAGAAATTTAAGGCTGGCATGCCCCCTTGACGACCAACTAAGACTTCTTTACCTTTTAAATCTTCCCAAGTAAAGTTTTCATCCTTGCTGATGATAAATTGGCCATCACGTTTGGTAAGGCCAGCAAAAGTTACAAGGTAATCTTCCTCGCCACCATCGTATACGTAGATAGCACTTTCTGTTCCGGCAAAGCCAATTTGAACGTCATTGGATAAAACCGCAGCTGCTACTTTATCGGCACCAGGTGTTAGTATGAGTTCAACTTCAATGCCTTCTTCTTCTAGATAGCCATTTTCAATCGCGACATATAATGGAGCATAAAAAGCACTGTGTGTTACTTCGGCAAGACTAACTTTTGTTAAGCCACTTTCCTCCTTGTTTGGTTTAAAGATAGTATAAATTACTACCATTGCAACAATTAGGACAATTCCTGTGATTGCCGCAATTATTTTCTTTTTCAAAACAAATTCCTCCTTTTTTGTTCCATGGTAGTTTATGAAATTCTTCATAAATCGGTGCGTACAAGCTGGAATAAGAATTTTTTTATAAAATTTCTGTTGACACTTTTTGACGTTCACTTTACTTTGCTAGTACTTTAAAAAACGATTTTTCCTTTATTTATCTAGCATGAGATTGTCAAGTCCTTTTTGAAAAAAAGAGGTTTACAAAAAAAAGTAATTTTGCTATAATTATTTCAGAATAAAGGGAGTGTGACTTAGTCATGACAGTAAATACGGAAGTTCTTTTAGATAAATTATATAATTTACGTGGCTCTGATAGTACTATTTTAAAAGAAATGGATCGTCAAAAAGCCAAAGCAGAGGAAACTCGGGAAAGAACGACAGAAGAAAAAGCTAAATTACAAAAGGATATCGAGTCTTTGAAGAAACTTAGCGAAGAGTTAGATGAACAAGGAGAAAAGTTTAAAGAAGTTTTACAAGGAATTCATCGGGAAGATTATGAAACCGTTTTAGAGCGGTTGCGTATTGATTTTGATCCCAAGAGTTTGCTGGAAAAATTGGATAAAAATTTACCACGGACAATTGATAATGTCAAAAGAGATACGAAGAAAGCTGAAGATGAACTTGTTAAAGTAGAAGACGAGATGAATACAGCGATTACAACGATTGAAGAGTTGGGCATTCGCCGTGATACTGCGTTAGCTAATCAGGAAAAATTAAATGAGTCTATTGAACTTGCCCTTACTGGTCATATCAATACGACGCGTGATTCAATCACGTCTTTACTAGAAGAGTTTGGTTTTAATGAAGTAGAGCAAAGGGAAGCTGCAAAGATATTAATGTTCCCAGAAGATGCTTTATTTGCTTATGACGCGAAAGTGAAAGCTAAAGATAAAGCAGGTAAATCTATTAGTGAAGTTATTCAAGAAGCTAAAACAATGAGTCCTAGTGTTCCAGAATATAGTGAGCCAGAGGAAGAACAACCGGTGATTGAAGAACCAGCTATACCAGAAGAAGATGAACCAAGAAAAGAAGATTTAGTTATTGAAACACTTCGTGATTGTGGCATTGACTATTTAGATTTTACGAGTGATGAAATCGATGAGCTTATTCGTAATTTTGATGAAGAAACTGTTCGTCACAACATCGCTTTTATCGAAAGTAACGGCCTTTCAGCTGATATTTTTGTTCATTATATTAAGATGATGTATGATAAAGACTTAAAAAGAAAATTTGATTTACTTTTGGGTGTAGGTAAAGAGCCAATGGATATTTATTTAAATCCTGGTGTTCTAGTTAAATATTCTTTAGAACAATTAGAGAGAGTTATTTCTGTTATTCGGGCGAATGGAATGGACCCTAAAGAAATTCCTTTAATGGCTTATTAAGAGGAGGAAATCTTATGGAAAATGTAATGAAACTTATTCAAAATAATGCAAGTTGCACCCCAAGTCAAATTAGTATGCTTAGTATTGATCAAACTATTGGAGATGCTTCCTTTGATGCAATGAGTTTTTGTCAAAAAGTTCATCTAGATCCAAATAGTAACTTTTTGTATACGGGTAGATTATCTTTAGTTGCACGTGAGTTAGATGAGATGATGCTTGAAAATCCTAATGTCTTTGCAAGTTGTCAATCAACAGAAGATGTTTTTAAAATGGCTGTTCAATATTCCAAGGCACGGGCAATGGAAGGAGGCCGTTTAAGATGAAATTTTTAGAAAAATTTAATTTTACGCCGAATGAAATTCAAGAGTTTCAAAACACAACAACAACTAATATGATTGATGCGTTATGTGAGGCTCGTAAATTAGTTGTCGCGAATGGCGAATATTTAATGGATTTAGGAGTTAAAAATTTTAAAGAAATTTTTATGAATTATTATGAACTTTTCTTACTAGATCATAGTAATTTTGTCCAAATTTTCAATAAATATGATCGCGATGATTTAGTTGAAAAATTAGATAAGAATGTGGCGATTGTAGAATATTTATAGACTTGATAAAAAAAATATGTTAAAATTTTAGTTGTAATATAAATGATTTATTGTGTACACAAAAGAAGCTTTTGTATTACAACTTTTTTTGTTTCTTTTGGTCAAAGCATTAGAAACTTTTTAGAATAGTTTTTCGTTAGAGAAGGACTATTCTTTTTCTTTAGCATAAATTATGATATAATCCTAATAAGAAGAAAGGACGAGATTCATGAAAATTTATAATACTTTATCTCATAAAGTTGAGGAATTTGTTCCTTATGAAGAGGGAAAGGTTAAGATGTATACGTGTGGCCCGACAGTGTATAGTTATGCTCATATTGGAAATTTACGGACGTATATTTTTGAAGATATTTTAGAAAAATCTTTACGATATTTGGGGTATGATATTTTAAGATGTATGAATATTACCGATGTCGGTCATTTAACAAGTGATTCTGATTCAGGTGAAGATAAAATGGTTAAGGGAGCTAAAAAGGAAAATAAAACTGTGTTAGAAATTGCTAAATTTTATACTGAAGCTTTTAAAAGGGATATGAAAAAATTGCATAATAAATGGCCTGATATCGTAGCTCCAGCAACGGAAAATATTCCGATGTATATTCAAATTATTACGAAGTTATTAGATAATGATTTAGCTTATATCAGTGGGGGTAATGTTTATTTTGATACTTCTAAATTAAAAGATTATTATCAACTTACGAATCATAAAGTAGATGAAATGGTAGTTGGTGTGCGTGAAGGTGTTTTGGAAGATCAAAATAAACGAAATCAAGCTGACTTTGTGTTGTGGTTTACTAAATCTAAGTTTGATAGTCAAGAATTAAAATGGGACAGTCCATGGGGTGTAGGATATCCTGGTTGGCATATTGAGTGTTCTGGTATCGCGATTCGTTATTTAGGAGAATATTTGGATATTCACTGTGGAGGTGTTGACAATATTTTTCCTCATCATACGAATGAAATCGCTCAGAGTGAGAGTTATTTAGGACATAAATGGTGTAATTATTGGGTGCATGGAGAACATTTAAATGATGCGAGTGGAAAGATGAGTAAGAGTAAGGGAGAATTTTTAACGCTTTCTTTATTAGAAAGTAAAGGATATGACCCTTTGGCTTATCGTTATTTGTGTTTGACTAGTCATTATCGTAAGCAACTTACTTTTAGTTATGAAATTTTGGATAATGCGGTTATGAGTTATCAAAAGTTAAAGACACGAGTACAAAATCTAGTGAGAGATGGAGAAATAGATAAGACGGTTTACGATGAGTTTGATCAAAAGTTTAAAGAATATTTAAGTGATGATTTAAATATCGCGAATGCTCTTTCTTTGGTGTATGATTTATTAAAGAGTGAAGTTAATGATGTGACTAAATATACATTAATTCGTAATTGGGATCAGGTTTTTTCTTTAGATTTAACCAAAGAAAAAGAAGTTGATCCAGAGTTGGAAGCTTATATCTTACAAAAAATAGAGGAACGTGCTTTAGCTAAGAAAAATAAAGATTTTGCTAAAGCTGATCAAATTCGCGAGGAACTATTGAAACAAAATATTGTACTTAAAGATACAAGAGAGAAAACTATTTATACGATTTTATAGATACAGTTTTTATGTATCTTTTTTTTCTTTCTTTTTATATTTATGTAGAATTCTACAAAATTATATACAAGAGGGATTAAGAGAATTAAAGATAGTGTAATGTAATTAATAAAACAAAAAATAGTACGGGAGCGACCCCCCCAGAAATGCGGTCTCTGTAAAAAGAGAAAAGGAATGCTGTGAGGTATTCCAATGGAAGAAATCGAAAATGTGAATTTTCTATTGAATTCCGTTTTGTTCTTTACTTTGTTTCAAGATTTTGGTATGATTGAGGAGTAAGAATAAAAGAATAAGAGAGGTTGATCTTTTATGCAAAAAGATTTTATCGCCAAAATTGATTTATTGGTAGAAATGTCAGGAACGACAAATACTTATGATGCTTTAAGTGAAGAACTAAATTTATTAGAAAAGAAGATTGAAAATCAAAAAAATAAGGTTCGTAATTTAAAGAAAAGTATTTCAGATAATAAATATATGAAAGCTAGCGATCGAATTATCGATGAAAATGTTAAGATTGGTATCGAAAATAAAATCGCTTATTATGAAGAAAATTTAACTAAAATAAAAGAACAAATTGATGCTGTTTCTAAAGAAGAAGAAGCTACTCATCAAGAAATTTCTTTTTTAACTCAAGAACAAGAGCAATTAAAACGCTTTTTAGAGTCTTTAGAGCTTAAATTAAAAACGATTGGTAGTAAAGATAAATCGATCTATTCTTTTTATGAAAAGCTTATTGAAAGTACTAGAGAAGATATTGAAAAAAATGAAAGTTCTTTAAAAGATGTTCAAAAACATTATCAAGGTATTTGTGATCAATTAGAACAGTTAGGAAATAAAAGAGAAGATCTTGAAAATAAATTGAGTAAAGAAGAAGAACGTTTAAAAGAAATTCAAACCTTTTTAGCTAATCCTAATTCTTATGTTGATCAGAAAGCTAAGAAAAATGATGAAAAATTAATTGATGATTTAACTCGTGAATTAGAACAAATGGAACATCGGAAAGTAGAAATTTTAACGGATGCTGCTTATTTAGGTCATGAGATTGTAGAGCTTTTTATGGATGAAGATAATATGGGCGCGCTTAATAAAACAAAGGAACTTGTCCAAATTGTTAATCAAAAGCCTTATATGGAATATGATTTAAAAGATTTGGATGATCTTTTAGAGAGTGCAACTAATGAACGTGACACTTATGTAACACATATTGAAAATGAAAATTATGAAAGTTCTGAGATGAGTGTTGTCACGAGTCGTCTTCATTATTTAAAAGAAGAAAAAGCAAAAAAAGAGAAGAAAATTGCTGAAATAGAGGAAGAAGTAAAAGAGTTAGATACAACATATATTCAAGAATTAATGAAATATGTCGACGAAGCTCGAGAAAATAGAGATGCTTTAAAGCTTGATATTTCAGAGTATGAACAGGTTATTCGTTCGCATCAAGAATTTAAAAGCCCTAAAAAAGAAGCTAGTTTACATGCAGCTTTAAAGAAGAAAAAGGAAGAATTTAGTCATGTTGAAAATTTAGTGACTTTATTTGAAAAGGACTTAGAAAACACAGTGATTTATTCACGAGAATTAGAAGAAAAAGAGCTTAAGAAATGGCAAGAAAAGTTACAAGAGATTGAACAAGAGATTCGCGAGATTGAAAAGAGTCAAGTTTTAATTTCTCATTCTAAGGATATTTTGGCTGTGGAACGTGATAAAGAAGAGTTAAAGCGATTAAATGATGTTGTTTTAGAGATTCAAAGACGGCAAAATTATGCAAAGAAACCTGATGAGATTTATGATGAAATTGAGCTTATGTTAGGCTCTATGGAAGAAGAATCTGTTCATGAAGAAGATAAAAATACAGATGATTTTGTGGATTTGGATGATTATCGGATTGATTTGACGCAAGAAGAACCAATTATAGAAACACAAGAAGAACCTGTAGTAGAAGAAGTTGTAGAAGATAAGAAAGAGGAAAAGCCTGTAGAGATTAAAGAAGAAGAAACAACGCCTGTTTTAGATGATACAATCTTTGAACCCGTAGAAAATGAACCTACAAAGGAAGATGAAGTATCGCTTTTAGAGCCGGTAACTGTCGAAGATGTTTCTGCTTTAGATGATATTGTTCCAGTATTTCCTGAACCAGAAGAAACTGAGGAAGTTATAGAAGAACCTCTTAGAACTGTAGAAGAAACTGCAAAAGTAGAGCCAGAACGTTTAAAAGTTATTCAAGTGGAACCCTTAATGGTTGAACAAGAGAAAGATGATGAGATTGATTCTCTACCTGTATTAGATGATGACGATGAATATATCAGTTTTGATCATTTGCTCGAGGAGGATATGAACGATGAAAATTCAAATTAATTCAATCATTACACTTGAGAATCAAGAAAAATATATGGTGTTAAATGAAACTTTTTATGAAGGAAAACATTATTACTTAGTAATGGGAATGGATGAAAATAAAGAAATTATTTCTTCAAAAGTTGCGATTTTCTTAGAAGAGATTATTGATGAGGATGTGTACGTTTCTAAAGTAGAAGATTCAAAGCTCATTATTGAGTTAACTAAACTGTTAAAGAGTCAATTATAAGTTGGCTTTTTTTCTTTTTTGCGATATAATTAAGATGTAGGAGGTATTAAAATTATGGAATTAAAAGGAAGTAAAACTGAAGCTAATTTAATGGCAGCTTTCGCTGGTGAAAGTCAAGCTCATACTAAATATAAATATTATGCTTCAAAAGCCAAGAAAGATGGCTACGAACAAATTGCTGCTATTTTTGAAGAAACAGCAAATAATGAAAAGGAACATGCTAAACTTTGGTTTAAAGCATTACATGGTGGAGACATTCCTGATACATTAACAAACTTAAAAGATGCTGCTAGTGGCGAAAATTATGAATGGACTGACATGTATAAAGAATTTGCCGAGGTAGCACGTGAAGAAGGTTTTGATGATATTGCTTTCCTTTTTGAAGGTGTTGGCAAGATCGAAAAATCACATGAAGAACGTTATTTAAAACTTGTTGGAAATATTGAAGACAATTTAGTATTCCAACGTGGTGAAGAAAAAATTTGGATTTGCCGCAACTGTGGACACATTCATGTAGGAAATACGGCTCCAGCTGTTTGTCCTATTTGTAAACATCCACAAAGTTTTATGGAAATTAAAGCAGAAAATTATTAGAAAGTATTGCAATACTTTCTTTTTTTTTGCTATAATATTTTTAAGTAGAATTGAGGGAAGAGAAAGTGAAAAAAATGTCAAAATTAACGAAGCAACAAATTACAGTCATTGTTGGTGGTGTTATTTTATTAGTGTTATTAGTAGTGATTGGAGCGTTTTTCTTGTTTGGCAATAAAGATGAAGGAGGAGAAACTACTCCACCAGATCCTAGTGAACAATATGAAATTGAACCAGAGGTAGCTGATCAAATTTACGCTGATTTTTCAGCGCAATGTGCTGGTGGTTATGTTTGGGGTTTACAAGTAGGTGATTTATTAGAAATCGATAGTACTTCTTTAGCTAGTGCTTGTCAAGCAGAAAACCATTATTCTAAATTGGTTGGTTACAGCTATAACGATATTGGTGTCACTTTATATGTTAGTGTCTTAAAGAATGTTAATAACTCCTTATATCGTATTGATGATACGTTAATCGGAACTTATGACGAAAACACTTTAGACAGTATGCTTGATCAAGGAACAACTTACATCTATACTTTTAAAGAAACGAATGGCACTTATACTCCTGTTCAAGTGGAAATTATGGCAATGGTCACTGATACGAATGAAGATGTCGAAGTGCCAGAAGAAACTGTTGAATAACTTAACTTTTTTGAGTTAAGTTTTTTCTTGCGTTTCTATTTTTATAGTGTTACAATACTTTTAGTAAACGAGGAAGGTAACTTAGTAGTTTATTTTATTCCTTAAAGAGAGAAAGCATTAGAAGCTGAGAGTGCTTTTAAGAAGAAAAAATAAATGAAATTCATTACTGGAGTTTAGACGTAGTTCTGCGTTAAAGATGAAAGTGCTAGATCTCTTCTAGAAATTGGGTGGTACCACGGGTTTTACTCGTCCCATATTTCTAGAAGTTTTTTATTTTTAGGAAGGTGAAAAGATGAAAGAGAAAGTGTTAAAATTAAAAGAAGAGGCTTTGCAAGAATTACAAAAATTAAATAAAGAAGCAGATGTGTTAAATTGTAAGGCTAAGTATTTAGGAAAAAAGAGTAAATTAAATGAACTTCTTTCTTCTTTGAAAAATTTGAGTGTAGAAGAAAAGAAAGAAATGGGACCTTTACTTAATCAAACTAAGAAAGAGTTAGAAGAAGCGTTTAGTAAAAAATTAGAGGAAATTAATAGTCAAATCTCTTATGATTTTGATGAGACTTTACCTGTTTATGTACAGACTGGTTCTTTGCATCCAATTACATTAGTGGCTAAAGAAATGACCGATATTTTAAAGAGAATGGGATTTACGGTAGTAAGTGGTCCTGAAATGGAAGAAGAATATTATAATTTTGAAGCTTTAAATATTCCGAAGGATCATCCAGCTCGGGATATGCAGGATACTTATTATTTAAGTAATGGTAAATTATTACGGACTCATACCTCTCCTAATCAAGTGAGAGCAATGCAAAAATATGGGGCACCTTTAAAAGTATGTGCGCCTGGGCGAGTTTTTCGAAATGAAGATATGGATGCGAATCATGAAAATACCTTCTTTCAATTAGAAGGGATGGTTATTGATAAAGATATTTCGATTTCCAATTTGATTTATGTGATGCGTAGTTTACTTTCTGAAACTTTTAAAAAGGATGTTAAAGTACGGTTACGTCCTGGATTCTTTCCGTTTACTGAACCTAGTTTTGAATTAGATTGTTCTTGTTTAATTTGTGGGGGGAAAGGATGTCCTACTTGCAAAAATAGTGGTTGGCTCGAGTTTTGCGGGTGTGGAATGATCCATCCAAATGTATTAAAAGAAAGTGGTATTGATCCAGAGGAATATACAGGCTTTGCCTTTGGCTTTGGTATTACTCGTTTAGCGATGATGAAATATAAAATTGGTGATATTCGGGTTTTAAATAGTGGTGATATTCGGGCCTTAGATGAATTTGAAATAGAATAGGAGTGGACAAGTATGTTAATTTCATGTAATCGATTAAAAAAATATATTACAGATGCTGAAGATATTGATTTTTTACATCTTTGGGATGACTTTACTTTACGAGTTGCTGAGGTTGAAGGAGTAACTGTTAAAGGTGATGATTTAGATGGGGTTGTAACAGCAAAAATTATTGAATGTGAAAAACACCCGGAAAGCGATAAATTATCTTTATTAAAAGTTACAGATGGTGAGAAAGAATACAATATCGTTTGTGGTGCTCCTAATGTTCGTGTTGGCTTTGTCGGTGTCTTAGTTAAAGATGGTGGAATGGTTAGTGGTATCAAAATTAAAACAAGGAAACTAGCTGGATACCCATCTGAAGGCATGATGTGTGCGGTGGATGAATTAGGAATTGGTAGTGATCATGATGGGATTTTAGAACTTCCTAGTGATACACCTTTAGGTGTGGATTTTAAAAGTCTTTATCCTGTTGAAGATATTATTGTAGAAATTGATAATAAAAGTTTAACGAATCGTCCAGATTTATGGGGACATTACGGTATAGCAAGGGAAGTTTGTGCCATTACGAATCACGAACTCCTACCTATCTCACTTTTAGATATTCCTGATGATAAAAAAGATTTAGATATAGAGATTGCTAATCCAGAATTATGCAAGAGATATTGTGGGTTAGAAATTAAAAATTTAGTGAATAATAAAACACCTTTAGAGATGCAGATTTTTCTTCATTATACGGGCATGCGTTCTTTAAATTTATTAGTAGATGTTACAAATTTTTTGATGCTTGAACTTGGTCAACCAATGCATGCTTTTGATGAAAGAGTTGTTAAAAATATTCGGGTACAACTTGCCAATGATAAAGATACTTTTACAACATTAGATGGTGTCGAAAGAACTTTATCTAAAGATACTTTGATGATTACTAATGGCGATAAATATTTTGGTATTGCAGGAATTATGGGTGGACTTGATAGTGAGATCCTACCAGATACGACTAGTGTATTTATTGAATCTGCTTGTTTTGATGCAGGAAGTATTCGTAAAAGTGCGGTTCGGCTAGGACTTCGGACAGAAGCTAGTGCACGTTATGAAAAAAGTTTAGATCCAAATATGTGTGATGTTGCAATTAAAAGATTAGCTTATTTATTAAAACAAGAAAATCCCGAAATGGAAATTACTTCAAATTTAACAGATATTTATCCTGAACCACTACTTCCAAAAACAGTTGTTTTGAAAAAAAATAAATTAAAAAAATATACGATGATTCATTTTACAGATGAAGAAGTTGTAAACTCTTTAACTTCATTAGGATTTAAAGTGGAAGTTTTAGATGATGCTTATTCTGTAATTGTGCCTACTTATCGGGCTACTAAAGACATTTCAATGGACGCGGATATTATTGAAGAAATTGTCCGTCTTTATGGTTATGAAAATATTAAAGAAGTACCATTAAAACTTGAACTTACTGGTAAAGAAGAAGATACTGTTTGGAATAAAGAATATGATGTTAAAAAATTTTTGGCAAGTCGTTATTCTTTAAATGAAGTTCATTCTTATTTATGGTTTGATAGTGACTTATTAAAAGAATGTCACTTAGAAAAGCAAAATGTGTCTTTATTAGGTAAAAATGAAAATAATATTCTGCGGGATGATTTGTCTTTGAGTTTATTGCCGATGGTTAAAAATAATTTGAAAAATTTTGATAAAGTTGGAATTTTTGAAATTGCTACAGTGATTATTAATAATGAAAATAAGAGAAGACTTAGTATTCTTTTAGCTGATGAAGAAAAAAATATGAAAGACATCTATATGAATGCAAAAGAAATTGTGGTTTCTTTATTCCAAACTTTGAAACATCAAAAGATCGAATGGCAAAAAGAAGTGCCTGATGGTTATTATGATGAAAATTTAAGTTATGCCATTTTAATTAAAAAAAAGACCATGGGCTATTTAAAAGTATTTAATGGTGTTTGTACCAGATATATTGGTAAGAAAAAAGCTTTAGTTGCAATTGAAATTGATTTTGATGAGTATGTTTCTTTACCAGTTTTAGAAACGTTGTATCAAGAAGTTAGTAAATATCCAACGGTTACTTTGGATTATACGATTTTAACTTCAAAAAATATGAAATATGAAGATTTACTTAAAATTTTAAAACCTTTCTATAATAAATTTGTTAAAGAATATAAACTTGTTGGTACTTATGAAGAAGAAAAGAAGATGAAATATACAATGCGTTATATTTTAGGAAGTGAAGAGAAAACCTTAGAAAGTAAAGAAATTGACAAATTTAAAGAAAAATTTATGGAACATATTACAAAAAATGGCTTAGAAATTTTATTCTAGGTCTTTTTTAATTTCCATATTTTATGATTTAATGTTATAATTTTTGTAGTAAAAATAAGGAATAGATGATGACATAAATTGAGTTTTTGAAGGAGCATAGTGGCTATGAAGAATAAGAATAAAAAGATAATAAAAATAAAGCTTGAAAAATATAAAGAAAAAAATTCTAAAAAAATTGGAATTATCGTTTTTACTATTGTATGTGTTTTTTTGATTGCTGGAGTGTTTTTCTATACTTCCTTTGCTGCTTTTGGGAGGGGTCGAGTTGTCTACTCGACTGATTCTGGGCTGCTAATGTTTTTGATGTGAATGCTACTGGTAAAATTGATGAGCATGCGGCTAATCAGGAACGTGCTTTTCGACCAACAATTAATTTAAAAGCGAATGTGACGATTTCGGGTGAAGGGACTATTTCTGATCCTTACATTGTCTCTTAATTTTGTGATTGAAAAAAAAATAAAATTTGGGTATAATGATGATAGAGAAAATGTGAGGGAAGAAAAATGGATAAAC
>CALVJI010000018.1 GCA_944332105.1 uncultured Bacilli bacterium | reverse complement strand
TCTCTCCAAACCCTTATAAAATAAGGGATGGGGAGATTTTGTCCTTCTAAAACTGTCAAACTCAGGATTATACAACACATCTGTTCAACATTCAACATTTCTATTGTAAATCATAGTATAAATTAGCTAGGAGGAAACTATGTATTACACAGAAAGATTACAATGGATTCGGGATTGTAAAAATATTAGTCAAAAAGAGTTAGCTGAGCATTTAGGGATTAAACAACAACAATATGCACGTTATGAAAAAGGAGTAAATGTTATGCCTGTAATTTATTTAGGGCCGATTTGTCAGTTTTTAGATATTTCAGCCGATTATATATTAGGGTTAATTGATGAACCTATCGCTTTAAAAGCCAAACAAAAACTTACCAATTAAGGTAAGTTCTTTTTTTAAATGCTATCCAAAGCAAGTTCAATCATTGTATCTAGTGAACGTTCTCTTTGCTCAATACTTAAGAAAGTATTTTCATATGCACTATCGACAACGGTTAAAATAGCTGCAGCTTCTTTGTCAAAACTATCCGCTAGATGGAATAAGGCAAATGTTTCCATCTCTTCCCCATATAAATCAATAGTTTCTGGAACTCTTTTTAAGACGTTTTGATTATCGGAATAAAAGCCAAATTGTTCGGTACATAATACAGCACCTTCATGGAAAGAAAGTCCTTTTTCTATTGCTTTAGCTTTAATTTTGTTTGTTAAAGCTTTACTTGGATAAGCAACGTGGGTTGGATCTCCATTATAAGTGTAAGCAAAATTTGATTCCGTATAGCTTTGAGTTGCCAAAATTAAATCTGGAACTTTTACTTCTGGTTTTAGTCCTCCACAAGTTCCGATGCGAATAATTTTTTGAACGCCAAAATAGTAAAATAACTCGAAGGCATAAATACTAACACTAGGCATACCCATACCATGGCCCATAACCGTTACTCTTTTGCCTTTGTAGTAACCTGTGTAGCCAAACATATTGCGCGCGCGATTAATAAGTTTTGCATCCGTTAAAAACTTTTCTGCAATATATTTCGCGCGTAATGGATCGCCTGGCATAATACATACTTCGGCAATGTCCTCCTTTGTGCATTCAATGTGAGCAGGTTTAATATGCTCTGGTACTGTTGGTGCTTTCACATTCATCATCTCTTTCTATTCTAAAATTACTATATCAGCTTTTTTTAAAATTACAAAGAGAAAACCCTACCAGAATTGTCAAGTTGACAGATATTCTTTTTTCTCTTTATTTATGTTAAAATGAAGTGGGTGAAAATATATGCAAAAAATATATGTTATTAAAAATGAACAAGCTGTGCCAGCTGAAGAAATTACAAAGAGTTATTGGGTATCTTTAGTTGATCCTAGCGATGAAGAAATTACAAATATTTGTACCAAATTACAAATTGAAGAAAAAGTTTTAAAAAAGACTTTGGATAAATCTG
This sequence comes from uncultured Bacilli bacterium, assembly GCA_944332105.1. Classification (GTDB taxonomy): domain Bacteria; phylum Bacillota_I; class Bacilli_A; order RF39; family UBA660; genus Ventrenecus. The sequence continues at coordinate 14,393 of CALVJI010000018.1, read as the reverse complement.
AGTTACCTCATATTGAAGTTGAAGAAAACGGTTTACTATATGTCATTAATATTCCGTATGTGCTTTTATCTAAATCCAAAAAGAAATACCGGGCTTTTCCTTTTGGCATTTATTTAACTAATGAAGGAGTTTTAACCATATCGACTCATCCTCATCCACTTATTACTGATATGTCAGAAAAAACTATTCCAGAATTTTCTTTTCAAAATCATGATACTTTGCCTATTTTACTTATTGGTAAAAGTATGGAATATTATTTAAAGCATTTAAATGAGATTCAAGATGATATTCGTCTTAAAGAAAAGGATTTATTAAAAGCTTCTAGTAATAAAGATCTTGAACATTTACTTTCTTTACAAAAGAGTTTACTCTACTTTACTACTTCATTACAGGGGAATCGTGCTGTTTTAGAAAAAATCGAAAATAATATGAAACTTTCACCTAAGGAGTTAGATATTTTACGGGATGTACAAATTGAAATTCGACAAGGAATTGAAATGGCTAATATTTGTCGAGAGATTTTAGCTAATACGATGAACACATATAGTTCCATTATTTCTAATAATTTAAACGATATTATGAAGTTTTTAACATCAATTACTTTAGTTATTTCTATTCCAACGATGATTGCATCTTTTTTAGGAATGAATGTTTCATTAGGTAGTTTTGGAACGGATCCTTATTCTTTTATTGTAATTGTCGGTCTTTCGTTTGTTCTAGCTATCTTATTAGTAATTGTTTTAAAAAAGAAAAATTTATTATAAAAAACAAGAGTTTTGAGGCTCTTGTTTTTAAAATTCTTTTTTGAGATATAATTTTTTACTGATAGTATAGGAAATTATTAGAATGAGAAGTAAGGCTGCTGCGAGTAGCCAAGGCAGGTATTGGGATAGAAAAGTCATTACATTTTCAGGGATAGTAAGGGATACTTTTTGGAAGATAAAACCGATGATAAAACTACTTAGAAAGATGCCTAAGAAGACCCAAATACGGCCTTTTTCGACACCGAATTTAATGAGTAAAGGATACATGATCGCTTCAACTAAGAGAACTGCTCCACCGCACCCTAATAATAAGGTGATATTTTTTTGCATGTCTAGTTGTTCTGTCACAAGGCCAACAACTAAAGAGATAATAAACGTTAAAATTAAGGCTATTCCTAATAGAATTGTACTACCGACATATTTGGATAATACAATGTTTTCTTTTTTTATAGGTAAGGTAATCGCATAAGCATCCCATTTGTTATATTCATCATAACTAAATGTTGTCATAAACATCATCATGCTGATAAAAGCGGGAATGAAATATAAAACATCATTTCCTTCTAAGGCAATTAGACCAAAAATAACTAAAAATATTAAAATATAACGAGCATTGCCTTTAATGAGTAATAGATCTTTTAAAATTAAACCTTTCATGCTTCACAACCTTTCACAATTAATACCATGAGATCTTCTAAAGTCAATTTATCCATGACCATCTCAGGATATTTCTTTTGTAATTTAAAAGGATTTTTAACTAAAATTTCATAGTTGTATTTATTTTTGATAAAACGAATTATGTCTTCTTTCGCGACTTTTGAAAAATCATTGATACCGCATTTTAAAATGCCATAGTTTTCCATGATGTCATCCTTTGTTTCTTCTAAAACAATTTGACCATGATTTAAAAATAAAATGTAATCGGCAATGTGTTCTAAATCTGAAGTAATATGAGTAGAAAGAAGAATCGTATGCTCTTCATCTTGAATAAAATCTAAAAAGACATCTAGAACTTCTTTACGAACAACAGGATCTAGACCACTGGTTGGTTCGTCTAAAAGCAAAAATTTCGGATGATGGGCCAAAGCAGCGGCAATTTCTAATTTTTTGCTCATTCCTTTTGATAAAGTTTTGATAGTTTTATTTTTTGGGATAGAGAAACGTTCTAGAAGATTATAAAACAAACCTGGATCCCAATTTTTATATAAGGGATTCATAATTTTATCGATATCATTGGCAGTTAAAACTTCGGGAAAAAAGGAATTGTCTAAAACTACACCGATGTTTTCTTTTACATCTTTCTCTTCTGTTGATATATCGTGTCCAAATATTTCTACTTTTCCTGTGCTTTTTATGATTCCTAATATGGATTTTATAAAAGTGGTTTTACCAGCACCATTTTCACCAATCAAACCAATGATCACACCGCCTTTAAATGATGTATTAATTGGTCCTAAAGTAAAATTGTTATATTTTTTTTGTAAGTCTTTTACTGTTAAAATTTGATTCATTTATTTTTCTCTCCCATCTAAATAAGTTAATATTTCTTTTACTTCTTCTACTTTAATCTCTAGAGCACTTGCGATATCTAAGGCTTTACTTAAATAGTCTTCCATCTCTTTTAATTTTTCTTCACGCATAAGTTCAGTATTTCGTGGAGCAATATAGCTTCCTTTTCCTTGGCGCGTGATAATATACCCTTCTTTTTCTAATTCATCATAGGCTTTTTTGACGGTCATTACACTAATATGCAGATCAAGTGCTAAAGTCCGAATGCTCGGCAAGGATTCGTTTTCTTGTAGTTCATTATTCATGATTTGGTCAATAATCCATTTTTTGATTTGTTCATAAATAGGAACTGAACTACTGTTACTCAATAAAATTTTCATAGATCACTCCTAACTGTTATATATAGTATATAACAGTATATAACAGTTGTCAATATTTTATGAAAAAAGAAGATTTTACTCTTCTTTTAATAAAACATATTTTGTTAGCCACTCTTTAAAACCGTCTACACTTTCAAAATATGGTGTATCTTCGTCACTGCCCGCATCTAGGGCATCCACCACTTTTCCATTGTGATAAATAACGGCGGATGGATAAAAGCGAATCTTTTCTCTTATTGATGTGTTATCGCTATTTGAAAAAGAAATCTTATAGATACTTAGTTGTTCTTCATTGATAAATTCGTTTAAGACCGTTTCAAAATTACTTGAAGTGGTACACATTGGCTGATAGACAAAAACCACAAATGAGGCTTGTTGCTTTTCTAATTCTTGTAACTCTGATGCGGTTATCTCGGTAATGTTACTCGTGCCATAATATTCTTCATTTAAATAAAAAGGTTCTTCTTTACCACATCCTGTTAGCAGAAAAAAAGTAAGAAGAAGAATTCCTAACTTACGCATTTTCTACACCTCGTGAAACTCTGAGAAGTCAATCTCGTGGTATGGCACTTTCCAAAAATCATAGACAGTCTCATCGCCTACTGTTCTTTTTACTGTCACGTTATTTTCACCTTCATAATACCAATAGCCACCGACATTGTAGATTTTATTTTCATCCCATCCTAAACTAATGAGCATATTTTTCGTCATACCCGCGTAGCCAGCACCACCACACATTAAGAAAATATTTTTGTCTTTTGGAAAATAGTATTCTAAGAAAGCCATGGATTCTTCGTAATTAGCAACATAACTACCATCTTCTTGTTGGGTAAATAAAGTCTTTCCTTGATAAGTATTTCCTACTTCTTCTGGTAGGCCAGTTACATTTACAATATATGGAAGTGGGATAACTTCAAAGCCTTTTACAAAGCCTGAAAGATAGGAGTCACCTCCAATGCTTTCATAGTCTCCTTCATCAATAAGCATACGCATATCACGGTAGACACTGTCTTCACGATTCAAATAGTTATCGATCGTTTCTTCATTAATATTTTTATCTACCCCGAATTGAGATCCCCGAATACCTTCTCCTACTGTAGGAGTTGGTAAAGGCGCTAGTGAATTTTCTCTAAAAATAAAATAAGAAAGAACCCCACCTAGAATGAATGCTAGTACAACACCTAGTCCTAGCCAAATATTTTTTTTGTTCATTTTTTTCCTCCGTTTCTACATGTACAGTATACCCCAAAAAGTTTTTTTTACCAATCAAAAGTTGGTTTAGTTTTCTCAACTTGTGGTTGAGCAGAAACTTTCCACATTTAAAGGTATTCGATATGACATTGTATTTTGCTCGTTATCTAGAGCATTTACCTGTAAAAAAATACTCGAGTCTGTAAAATCTTTACAAGTTGAAGAATAATTATCAATATGGAAAGTTACTGTTTTTAAGAAATCTTCTAAAGTACTTTCTTCATCTGTTTTAAAGGTATCTATTTTAATATCGGTATTACCACTTGTTTCGTATAGGGAGCACTCAATACTTTCATATACATTTGTATCGTTTCCACCGCAGTATTCAACTTCGGAAATATAAATGTGTGATTTTGCAGAGTTATACGCTATACTACCTGAAATATTGAAGTTTGTACAATTACTTGATAAGGTTTTAAATTGAAAATCGTTTGGTTTTAGGAAATTCCAAATTAATAAAATAATTATCAAAAGTAAAATTACTACGCCAATAATTATACTAACGATCTTTTTCTTAGATAATTTTTTTGAACCTTTTTGTTTACCGGATAAAAAATCATTTAAATCGATATTAAATTCTTCACAAAGATGTTTTAATATGGTCAAATCTGGCATATTTTTACCATTTTCCCATTTGGATACGGCTTGATATGTTACGCCTAACTTATTGGCGAGTTCTTGTTGAGTTAAATGGTTTTCTTTCCGAATTTTTAAAATCATTTCACCTATTTTTTGGGGTTCCATAGTTCACCACCTATATAGTATTATATCATAAAGATAGGTGTTAGAAAAAGAAAAACGAATGCTTTTTAATAAGCACTCGCGTTTTATTTTTTTAGGTTTAAGCCGTCTTTAAAAGCTTCGCCTACCCGTTCACCTATTTTATAATAACCATGAGTAAATGGGTCAAAGGCAATAGCATTTACTAAGGAAATATCAACATTTTCATCTTTCATGACTTTTTCATCAACAGTTACCCGAACAATTTTTCCGATTACTCCACAGCCTGTTTCATCACTTTGATACTCAATAAACTCGCATTCCATGCAAATAGGAAATTCATTAATTATTGGAGCATCTACTACTGAAGATTTGGTGGCTGAAAGTCCACTGTTTGTAAATTTATCTTTGACATTGTTTCCTGAAACAATGCCAAAATAATCTGCCTCCGTTACATGGGTGGCATCCGCGAGACTAACAGTGAAAGCCTTTCTTTCTTTAATATTTTTAACGGTTTTATGAGTTTCTGTTAGATTTAAAACAATCTTGTTACGATCTAACATCATTCCCCATGCTGCATTCATCACATCGATTGTATCATCTTCATTATAAGTAGCAATCATCAATACAGGCATTGGAAAGATTGCCTCTGTCGTTTTAATTTCTTTGCGCATTTTTATTCCACCTTTCTGACTAATTATAACACGTTTTTAAAATAATTTTTTTATTCGGCTAATTTTTGACAAAGTTTTTCATTCATTTTACGAATACTACGGACGGGTTTTAACCCAAATTCTTTCATATTTTCTAAAGTATATTTTTTAGGATCATATTCTTTGATGAGTTTTAGTTCCATCTCATCTTCTTTTAGCTTGATTACTTCACATTGATATAAAATTGCTGAGTAAGGTTTAGCCATATAGATATATATTTTATCACCTAAGGTAGCCTCTTTAGCTTTTTTCCATGTAATTATGGGTGTTTTTTTAAAATGTTTTTGTAAATCATAATATTTGGGATTAGCTGGTACTAACCAGGCTGTTGTTGTCGACGTAAACTCAAAACTTTCTGTAATTAAAGAGAGTATGAGTTCATCTGATATGGTTTCATCTAAAATAATGGAGAGCCAATTTTTTTTATTCATGTGATAGGCTGGATAGAAGCCTTGATATGACAAATATTGTGTGACTTTTTCAGGGGCTAGCTTAACATTTAAAATTTCTACTTCGCCTTCTTTAGCCTTTAATTTTTCTCCTTTAATTTTCATAATTACCCCATACCATTTTTTGTTTTGGGGATTTCGAAAAACTGCATAATGAGGATATTTTGGCCAAGGAAAATCTGGATAAGAGTGATATTTGTCGATTATTTGTTTTATAATGCGATTCGCTTGAGCGGTTTCAAAATAATTAGTCGTAGCGCATTTTTCTTTAATATCAAGTAAAGTTTCCTTTATCTCTTCTCTTACTTTAGTAACAAAAGAACCTGTTTCCTTTTCTACACGGTAGTTTGTGTAAGGAAAATTTGTCATTAAATCATATACCTCTACTGTTACTTTTTGAAGCTCTGTGATAATAACTTTTAAAGAAAAAGTATCGTTTATAATCGTTGTTTGGTATACATAATTGTTTTCTTCTTTTTGAAAACCATAAGTGATTAATTTGGAAAAGTCTATTTGACAATTTTTAAATATTTCTTCTGGCAAATTATATCTCTCCTTTTTTAGAATTTAAAACACATACACATTCCATATGTTTAGTAAAAGGAAACATATCGTAGATATCTAAAGAACTAATGGTATAAATTTTTTGTAATTTTAAGATATCTCTTACTAAAGTTTGAGGATTGCATGAAATATATACAATTTGTTGTAATGGATGTTCTTGTAAGTATTTTATTACATTCTTTTTTAGTCCACTTCGAGGTGGATCAATGATCGCTTTATTGCCATGAAAAGGAATTTTATCGATTACTACTTCTACTTTGCCAGCATGAAAAGAACAATTGGAAACGCCATTTAAGGAAGCATTATAAGTCGCATCTAAAATGGCTTTGGTGTTTGACTCGATTCCAATTACTTGTTTTACTTTCGAAGCTATTTTAACGGAAAAATATCCGACACCACAATAAAGATCATAGACGATGTCTTCTTCAGAGAAATACTTAGTAATATCTGAGGCAATTTTAGAAGCAATCTCTCTATTTATTTGAAAAAAACTATCCGCATGAACTTTATATAAATTTTGTTCCATTTTTTCAATAAAAAATGGTGAATTGTATACACATTTTTGATTCCAAATTATCCCAGCAATTTTATGCTTTTCTACTAGTAAACGATCAATCTTTGGTTTTTCGTCACTGTCTATGATGAGCAAAAGTTCATCATTATAATTAGAACGAATAGTGAGCGAACCATTTTTAAGATGCAGCAAATGAAAATCTTGTAACAAGTTCTGAATAGAACGCGCGGCAATCACACAATTTTTAATGGGAATAAAATCATGTGTTTCTTCAGCATAATAACCGAATTGTTCATCTTTGATTTTCAAAGTAATTTTATTTCGATATCCTAAGGATTTAGAACTTGGAATCAAGTTTACTTTGGCAACCTGAATCTTATTATAAGCAAGTAAGTCTTTTAGAATTTCTTTTTTTAAATTTAAGGAGTCTTCATAGGAAACACATGAAAAAACACAACCACCACATTGATTGGCATATGGACATACTGCTTCTTTTCTTAAGGGACTCTTCTTAATGATGGAAGTCGTCTTTCCTTCGCTAAAACTTTTCTTATCTGCTGTGATTTCCATCGTTACGATCTCTTCAGGTAAAGCATTTTTAATAAAACAAATTTTGCCATCTTGATGAGCTATACCCCGACCTTCATAGTCTAATTTTTCGATTTTTAAAGACATATTACGCCCTTCTTTCAAACACTTTAAAAGTATCATATTTTCTGTAAAATTACTAGTACTTTATTTTTTATAAATTTCTAGGTTTAATTTTGTTAAATATTTCCATACTATAGATGGTGAATTCTATGAAAAATGAGATTGTAAAAAGAATTGAAAATGATTTTAAAAACACGGTGGATTTAGTTATTAAGCCGATTAAAGTTTCTTTCTGGCAAACTATCTATGTTATTTATTTAGAAAGTGTAACAGGCAGTGATAAGGTAAATGATTATATTTTAAAAAACATTAGTTTTCTAAATGCAGTAGCTAAGAAAAAATTAAAAGACTTACCTAGTTTAATTCCTGCACCTAATACAAAGATTTTAAAAAATGCAGATGAAATTGAATTTTATATTACAAATGGTTTTACTATAGTTATTCGTGGTAGTTTAATTATCGCTTTAGAAACGCGAGCTGATATTGCACGTGGTATTCCAGAGCCTACTACTGAGCAAGCTGTTTTTGGTCCTAAAGATGCTTTTACCGAAAACATTCAAATTAATTTAGGATTACTAAAAAGAAGATTAAAGTCTAAGGACTTAAAAGCTAAAAGTGTTATTTTGGGAAGAAAAAGTAAAACTATGGTTGAAATTCTTTACTTTGAAGATATTTGTGAAGAAGACTTAGTTAAACATATTGAAGAGGAATTAAATAAGATTGATGTAGATGGAATATTAGATTCTGGTAATGTTATGGAATATTTATCTAATGAAAATAATACGCATTTTCCAACTATAATAAAGTCAGAACGACCCGATACGGCAGCTAAAGCTTTATTGGAAGGAAAAGTTGTTCTATTTGTAGATACCTCTCCTTTTGCTTTAATTCTTCCTGGATTTTTTGCCGATTTTTTAAATCCTATTTCCGATAATTATAAGAAAAGTAACAATATTAATTTTTTGAAGATTTTACGCTTTTGCTGTTTTTTCCTCACTATTTTGGTGCCGGCTATTTATATTGCTTTAATTAATTATAATCCGGAAACTATTCCCACTAGTCTACTGATCAATTTTAGCACCCAGCGGGATAACGTTCCTTTTCCAGCAATCGTTGAAGCGATTATGATGCTGTTTATTTATGAGATTTTACGAGAAAGTGATGTACGTTTTCCAAATTCCTATGGTAGTGCAATTTCAATTCTTGGGGCTTTGATACTCGGAGAGGCTGCTGTCAATGCCGGATTTGTTAGTCCAATTATGATTATTGTTATTGCTTTTACCTTTATTACGAGTTTAATTTTTACCGAACAAGAAATTGTAAATGCAGCAAGGCATTGGCGGATCATCTTTTTGTTAGCCGCGGCTTTATATGGGTTATACGGAATTGCTTTGGTTTTCATCTATTTCTTCTGTCATGTTACAGAATTAAAAACACTGGGTAAACCTTATTTTTACCCTATTGCACCTTTTGATAAAGTGTATTTCTTGAAAGGACTATTAAAAACGCCGATTGAAAAAGATACAAGACGAAGTTCGATTTTAACCCAAAAAAATCAAACGAAACAAAGGAGGAACGATGGATAAATGAAAAAGATTTGGATTATTTTACTCTTACCTTTCTTTTTAACTGGATGTTTTGATTATCAAGAACTAAATAATCGAGCAGTTATTTCTGGAGTTGCAATTGATTACCAAGATAAGCTTTTTATGGTTGATTTGGAAATATTAAATAACAAGAAAAGTACCGGTCAAGAAGAAAGCAACGATAAGACTTATTATATTTCTGGTAGTGGCTCTACTTTGGATGCCGCTTTTCAAGATTGTCATATTAAAATTAGTAAAGAGCCTTATTATGCGCATTTAAAGGTGTTAATTATGAGTGAAGAAGTGGCTAGAGAACAATTAACCCATGTTATGGATTATATGCTTCGCGATGCGACGATTCGTAATATATTTTTACCAGTAGTAGCAAAAGATGTTGATGCAAAGGAAATTTTAGAGAGTACGACGGTAGAAAATCCTGTTGTCGCGACATCGATTCAAAGTATGTTGGAAAACAACAAAGCTAATGATAGCGTTAGTATTATTAAGGATTTTGAAAACTTTGTAAATGATATAATCGATCCGTATCGTGATGGCTATATCAATACGATTACGAAAGAAAATGATACGCTTTCTATATCAGGTATTGCTGCCTTTAAAGATGATGCTTTAGCTTTCTTTTTAGATACAGATGAAGCAATTAGCTTTAATACTTTAAATAATGATTCTACTAATTTTTATTTACACTTACCTTGTGAAAACAATAAAGAAGAATACTTAACGATTAATTTGTATCAGAATAACGGTACTAGTCTAGAATTTCAAGACGAACAAATTGTTGTAAAAAGTGAACTTAATGCAACAATTGTTGAAGATAGTTGCCAATATGACTTCCGAGAAAGTGATGTCTATCAGAAACTCGGAGAACAATTTGAACCATTAGTTGAAGAAAAATTTACAAAGGTTATTAATACTTTAAAAGAAAAACAAACAGATCTTTTAGGGATTAACTATCAGTATTATAAAAAATACCGAACGTCTTTAGATGATTGGTACAATAAAAAATTTGCTTTTGATATTCATGTTAATATTAATAAAAATGGTTTAATTTTCGAGGTGAATCAAAATGACTAAGACAAAGACTTATGCAATCTCTTATTTTTTAGGTAGAACCTTTTTTATCGGTTTTGGCTTTTCTTTACTCTTTCGTCTCTTAGATAAAGATACGTGGATCGCAGCTATTTTGGGGAGTATTTTAGGCTTTGGCATTCTCTTATTTTTTGAACGAATAAAAGAAAAACATGCTTTGGCTTCTTCTTTACAAAAGATTTTATTCTTCGTATATAATTTCTTTGTATTTTCACAGATTCTCTTTATTTTTGAAACTTTTTGTTCCTCTTTTTATTTAATTAAATCCCCAATTTTTTATATTCTTCTTCCTGTACCATTTGTTATTTATAAAATTACAAAGAATGGATTCTCTACAATTGCCAAAGTGACTGAAGTATTATTTCCTCTTTCGTTTTTACTTTATCTTTTAGTTGTCTTTGGATTATTTAAAAATTTAAATTTGGAATATTTTCAACCGGTATTAATGGCTGATAGTAAAAATTTATTTTTAGGAACCATTTATTTTGCTATTTATTCAACTGCTCCATTCTTTTTACTTTGGAATGTTAAAACAGATAAAAATTTAGCTAAATCGTATGCCTTTTCAATGGTTGGAATTTTGATTATTGCTATCTTTATTACTGGAGTATCCGGACCTAACTTAGCACAGATCTATCGTTTTCCAGAATATATGACTTTAAAGAAAATTAAATTATTTAATTTTGTCGAAAAAGTAGAAAATATCATTTCAGTCGCGTGGCTGTTTGACTTATTTATTACAATGGCTATATGTGGTAATAATTTAAAAGAATGTTTACCAACTAAATATAATAAATGGACCTACCTAGCTACTTTACTTCTCTTGTTTGTAGTAGCTTGGTATACCGGAACACATTATAAAGATGAACTCCTTATTTATCACGCTTTACCAATTGTTTTAGGAATTTTTATGCTTTTACTCTTCCTATTTAGTCTACTACATAAGAAAAAAGAATCTACTACTTGATTCTTTTTATTTGGGGTTTAGGCGGAGGATTGTCTTTAACAGGAAGCATGTGAATCAATTTTAATAAGTATTTCTTTTTATAAGGATCCGTGATCGTTTTTTCTAGCTCTTCAACCATTTCTGTTTCTTCCATATTGTTACGACATACACATATAAAGCTTAAAAACTCGCCACCAGTTATGATGGTAAAAAAATCTTGATGAGATAGTTCTTTTAAACTATCCAATAATTCCATCAAAAATTCTTGAATTTTTATTTTTTTATATCGACCGTATTCTGGTAGAGAAAGATTCATAGAAGTAATTACTCTTTCTTCAAATTTTTCACTAAAAAAGTCTTCATTTATCATTTTAGTATTCGGTAAGATAAAGGAAATATTTCGACAAAGTAAAATTTGTGGCTCTTCCATATAATATGGATTTTCGAACATTTCTTTAAAAAAGGCGTACTCTACAATGGTATCATAAAGAATACTTCTTTCCCTAAAACTACTCGCATTTTTCTTTTGGAAAGCGATAGCGCGTTCTTCAAACAGAAACATTTTCAAACGATAGTAAATGCGGACCCAAGGATTTAATATCGGTGTATATAGGTTTAATGCAACAGAAAAATTCATATTTCTTTCTAAACTATTTACTAATTTAACAAGCGATTTTTTCTGCATTAAAATTTTATTCCAAGCTTTTTGTTCTTCATATAGACACTCTTCTATTTTGCAAAAATTATTTGCGGATAGTTTATTAAAAGTTTTTTCGCCGATCGTGTTCTTGATAATATGTTGATAAACTAGGAAAAATCTTTGATGATATAAAGTAGCTAGATATTCATCAATTTCATAAACTTCTTGTAAGACTCTCATTAAAAATTATCTCCGGCAATATCTTCTTAGACTAGGAACTAACCCTGGCGTTGTTTCAAAATTGATTTGCTCATAAAGGCCATTATTTATTGGAATGTTTAAAATTTGATCATAAAATTTTGTATATAATTTTGTTACATATTCATCAAGATCGGACAGTTCAAAATAGAGAAAACTTCGTTGATAAAAGCTTGTTTCTTCAGGTAGATAAAGAGAAAAGTCCATTGTCTTAGGACTACTAGTGCCCACGATAAAATGATTATTTAATAGCAAAGGAATTTGTTCATTTATAAACGAATTTGTAACATCAGATTCTACTATGTGATTTTCTTCCATCGATTTTGGAATAGCAAAAAATTGACTTTGATCCCACGCGAGTTGTTTATACATACCAAAAACAGGAAAAAAATCATTAGGATCTGGCATACTTCCTTTAAATGGATATTCTCCATAATTTGAGATTGTATTAAAACTTTGCATTTCATGAAAAGACTTTAGAATCATCATCATAATTTTTTCTTGCTCTAAAGAAGGATAATCTGGGATTGTGAGGACTGCATCCCATGTTGGTAAAGGACCTTCTGAATGCAAAAAAACGGCTTCATCTTGATTTATTGCATTTTCCACTTCATCTAATAGATAGTAGCGATTTTCTAAAGTTTCATCAAAATTATTTATCGTGCCATCTTTGGCAATTGTAGTAATTTTTTTAGCAAAAATTCTTTCGATATTTATCATTTGCAACCCTCCTGAATTTTCTTCTATATTTTTACTTCTTCCGCTAATTTTCCATCCAAGCTAAAACTTTTGGCAGCGGTAATTGTAACAGGAATTATTTTGCCGATAGTATCTTTTGTAGCTTCGACATTAACAAGTTTCATAGTATCTGTATATCCATACACTTTATTTGCATCTTTTTCGCTTGTACCTAAGATAAGAACAGGTAATGTTTTACCAACACACTTTTCGTTACTTTCTTTAGAATAGGCGTTGATTTTTTGATTAAGAATTTGCAGACGTTCTTCTTTTTCTACTAGAGGGGTCTCATCTTTCATTTTAGCGGCAGGTGTTCCTTCACGTGGACTAAAGATAAAGGTGTATGCCCCATCAAATTGACAAGTATCCACTACATCTAATGTATTTTTAAAGTCGGCATCGGTTTCTCCTGGGAATCCTACAATAATATCGGTTGTAATCGCAACACGAGGAATTTGTTCTTTCATTTTTTTAAACAAGGTAATGTATTCTTCTTTCGTGTAACGTCGTCCCATCAATTTTAAAATCCGATCGGATCCACTTTGTAATGGCAAATGAATGTAAGGCATAATATTATCATAATGGGCAATTACATCAATCATTTTATCGGTAAAATTCCAAGGATGACTTGTTACAAAGCGAATACGTGGAATGTTTGTTTGGGCAACCGCTTCTAGTAAGTCTGAAAAAGCAACAGACTCTGGCAAGTCATGCCCATAGGCATTGACATTTTGGCCAAGTAAGGTTACTTCTTGATAACCTTCTTCTTTTAGTTTTTCTACTTCTTTTACAATTTCTTCTAGTTTACGACTACGTTCTTTTCCTCTAGTATATGGGACGATGCAGTACGTACAAAATTTATCGCATCCATAAATAATGTTTACCCACGCGGTTATATGTGAGGCTCTTTTATAGGTAACATGTTCATAGACATCGCCTTCTTCGCTGTATACTTCAATGTCTTGTTTTCCGGCTTTGGCTTCGAGTAGCATGTTTCCAAGTTCATGAATATTGTGAGTACCAAAAACGATATTGACATAAGGGTGTCTTTGTTTTAACTCATTTGCCACATTTTCTTCTTGAGACATGCAACCACCAATACAAACGATTACTGAAGGATTTTCCTTTTTTAAATGTTTTATTCTTCCTAAATAACCAAAGACTTTATCATGAGCATTTTCACGAATAGCACATGTATTTAAAACAATAACATCCGCCCCCTCTAATTCTTCACATGAAGTCATTCCTAAATGTTCTAATATTGCTTCAATTTGCTCTGAGTCATGTTCGTTCATTTGACAGCCATAGGTTCTAAGAAAATATTTTTTTCCTAAAAATTGATCATTAGATACTAATGGACTTTCTTTGTATACTACTTCTTTATTGCTTCTTATTTTAGCAGCTTTTAAATTAGGTAAATTCATATAATCACTTCCGTTGTTTCTTATTATACTACATTTTTCTATTTATTTTATTTTTTTTATCTAAAAATGGGTGTAAATTTTTTTCCGGGGCAATTTAATATAATTTTATGATATACTGTTAAGAAATTTATGGCACATTTTGAGTATGCGAAAAATGTGTTATAAATGTAGTGTACCAA
>CALVJI010000017.1 GCA_944332105.1 uncultured Bacilli bacterium | reverse complement strand
CCCCCCCCCCATAACACTTTTCTACTTATTTTCTTTTCCATATCAAACACTTCTCCTTCTATAACTTAGTATGGATAAAACTAAAACTTTCAATTCATTTTTTTATTCTTTTAGCTATAAAAATTATAACCTAAATCGCACAATACCGCAACTTCAAATTAAGGGAATAGAAGAAAATTTTATTTCTTTTTTTGAAAATACCGAGAAAAATTGATAATGTTAACGCTTTTTGGTATACTAATAAAGAAATAAATGTTGAGGTGGAAATTATGTCTAAAAGTACAAATGACAAGGCCATAGAAGTAATTGATGTGACGAAAAAGTTTAAAATTTATTATGATAAAGCGAGTACATTAAAAGAACATTTATTATTTTGGAAAAGAAATAAAAGTGAAGAGTTTGTGGCTTTGAAAAATATTAATTTAACGATTAAAAAAGGAGAGACTGTTGGTTTAATTGGGGTGAATGGTTCTGGTAAATCGACGCTGTTAAAATTAATGACTAAAATTATTTATCCAACAACTGGCAAAATAGTAACACATGGAAAACTTACTTCTTTATTAGAGTTAGGAGCTGGTTTTCATCAAGATTTTACAGGCAGAGAAAATATTTATTTTAACGCGGCTATTTTTGGATTAACAAAAGAAGAAATTGATAAAAGATTAGATACGATTATTGAGTTTTCTGAGTTAGGTGAATTTATTGATAATCCAGTGCGAACTTATTCTTCTGGTATGTATATGCGACTTGCTTTTTCCATTGCTATTAATGTGGATGCTGAAATTTTACTTATTGATGAAATCTTAGCGGTTGGTGATCAGCATTTTCAAGAGAAATGTTTTCATAAATTAGAAGAATTAAAAAATAGTGATAAGACCATTGTGATTGTTAGTCATAGTCTAGATCAAATCGAAAAATTATGTACACGGGCTGTTTGGATTTATGAAGGGCAAGTTGAAATGGATGATAAGCCTAGTAAAGTTATTCCAAAGTATTTAGAGAAGTGTAGGTGATCATAAATGATTTTTAAGAATTTGTATCAGTATCGAGAATTATTAAAGACGAATGTAAAAAAAGAAATTCGTGGGAAATATAAAGGTTCTTTTTTAGGAGTTTTATGGTCTTTTTTAAATCCGTTATTAATGGTACTTGTCTATGCATTAGTTTTTTCGGTTATTTTAAAACAAGATATTCCTAATTATGTTATTTTCTTAATTGTGGGTGTTATTCCTTGGAACTTTTTTACAACGGTTATTATGCAAGGAACCAATTGTATTTGGATTAATGGAGGCATTATTAAAAAAGTGTATTTTCCAAGAGAAATTTTACCTGTTTCGGTCGTGTTAGCTGGGTTGGTAAACTTTTTGATTTCTTGTGTGATTATTTTTATCTTTGTTTTGTTTAGTGGCATGGGTTTTAGTATTCATTTAATCTGGCTTCCTTTGATTGCTATTTTACAAACTTTGTTTAGTTTAGGATTATTATTTATTTTAAGTGCAGTTGATGTGTATGTAAGAGATGTTGAATATTTAATGAATTTTTTAATTAGTTTACTTTTTTATGCAACGCCTATTGTTTATACCGTTGATTTATTTCCAGAGTCTGTACGATGGATTTTGTATTTAAATCCGATGACTCATTTTATTGATGCGTATCGTAGTATTTTTTACTATCAGACTGCTCCTTCTTTAATGAGTATTTTATATATTTCTTTATTTGCTGTATTCTTTTTGGTTTTCGGATATATGATTTTTAGAAAACTTGAAAAAGGATTTGCTGAAGAGGTTTAAGATGAAAATCGCGGCTGTGGTAGTTTTTTATCATCCGAGTGAAGAGAATATCCTGAATATCTCACAATATTTAAAGAGTGTGGATAAGCTTTATATTGTCGATAATTCGGAAGATGAAGTAAAACGATATCGAAATACTAAAAAAGTGCATTATTATCCTTTACATGAAAATAAAGGAATTGCTTATGCTTTGAATTTTGGAGCCAAAAAGGCTATAGAAGATGGGTATAAGTGGTTATTAACACTTGATCAAGATAGTCAAATTACAAGTGATATTGTTGATAGATTAAAAGCGTATTTAGTGAGTCATGATACCACGAAAATTGGTTTGGTTTCGCCTTATCAAGATATTGATGGGGATGAAGAAGTAAGTGATACTGAAGCCGAAGAAATGATCGAAGTTATGACTTCTGGTAATATTATCAATTTGGATGCTTATCAAGAGGTTGGGGGTTTTAAAGATTGGCTTTTTATTGATTGTGTGGATACAGATTATTGTATGAACTTACATGTGCATGGATACTCTGTGTTACGTCTAAATCAAATTGTTATGAAGCATCATTTAGGTGATTTAAAAGTTCATACCTTATTTGGAAAAAAATATCCATGTTATAACCATGGGCCTTTAAGACGTTATTATATAGTGCGCAACACACTTTATATTGATCAGATGTATCACAGAGTTTATCCAGATTATTGTGATCATTTGAAACGTATTCAAAAGGGACAAGTGAAAAGAATTATTGCTTTTGAAAAAAATAAAAG
Source organism: uncultured Bacilli bacterium (assembly GCA_944332105.1). Classification (GTDB taxonomy): domain Bacteria; phylum Bacillota_I; class Bacilli_A; order RF39; family UBA660; genus Ventrenecus. The sequence continues at coordinate 16,211 of CALVJI010000017.1, read as the reverse complement.
AAAAAAGCTTAAAATGATGTATAAAGGATATCGAGATTTTAAAAATAATAAAAAAGGAAAGTTTAATGGGGAAGTTTAATGAAGAAGAAAAAGACAAAGGTAGAATTTCAAAAAGTGAGTATTACGGGTGTTAATAATCCTCTTTTACAAATGCGAGGAACTTTTAAACAAAATGATATGAAGTTAGAGTTTGTAGTTGATGGAAAAAAGGTTTCTCCTACTGAAGAGAGAATTAATGAGTTGTTATTTTTCGAGTATAGTGTTTTACTTCTTAGGGATGTACGTGAGATTTTAGTATATTTGGTTTCAAGGGATGGTAAAGATCTTATTTTAAGGAAGAAAACGAGTCCTTTTAAGCGCAGTCTTACGAAAATTTGGGGAATTATTCATTTTCGTTTTGAAAGACTGTTGGATAAGTGTTTTAAGAAAAGAAAGAATCGAAATTATTATGATCCGATGAAACAAAAAGATTATTTGGCGTGGATAAGTGAACAACCATCACCAGATTGTTCACAAGTGCTTACTTATACACCATTAGTAAGTATAGTAACGCCTGTTTATAATGTTGATCCGGTTTATTTAAGAGAATGTATTCAGTCTGTGATTGCTCAAAAATATGAAAATTGGGAATTGTTGTTAGTAGATGATAAATCGACACGTGAAGATACGCTAGCGTGTTTAAAAGAATATGAGAGTAAAGATGAAAGAATACGAGTGATTTATCGAAAGAAAAATGGAAATATTGCCGAAGCTACCAATACGGGTTTAGCCAAAGCGCAAGGAGAGTATATTGGCCTTTTAGATAATGATGATACTTTATCTACCGATGCCATATATCAAGTAGTTAAACGGATTAATCGTGATCGAACTACCGATTTTATTTATTCGGATGAGGATAAATTAGATATTAATGGTCAGAGATGTACACCTTACTTTAAAAGTGATTTTGCGCCTGATACTTTATTATCCAATAACTATATTTGTCATTTTACGGTTTTTAAGAAAACTTTGTATCAAGAAGTTGGAGGTGAGAAAAGTATTTATAATGGTGCCCAAGATTATGACTTTATTTTGAGATTAACAGAGAAGGCTAAAAAAATTGAACATATTTCACGTATTTTATATCATTGGCGAATTATTCCTGGTTCAACTTCAGAAAGTATCGCAGCTAAGTCCTATGCAGTTTTAGCTGGTAAAAAGGCGATTGAAGCTGCTTTAAAAAGAAGAAAGTTAAAGGGAGAAGTCGTTAGTAATGGTGATGGAACTTACTGTGTAAACTATCATGTTAAGAATCCATCTATTACGATTATTATTCCGACGAAAGATTATGTGGATTTATTAAAAAAATGTGTGGATTCTATTTATGAAAAATCAACATATAAAAATTTTGATATTTTAATTATTAATAATAATAGTGAGAAGGAAGAAACTTTTGAATTTTTTAAGGAATATCAACAAAAATATGATAATTTTACAGTGATGGATTTACCTGTACCTTTTAATTTTTCACATTTGATGAATGAGGGTGTGAAAAAAGCCAAAGGGGAATATATTTTGTTTTTAAATAATGATACTGAAGTGATTTCACCTGATTTTCTTTCAAAGATGGTAGGTTATGCATCTTTAAGTCATGTTGGTATGGTGGGGGTGAAACTTTTGTTTCCTGATCACACAATTCAACATGGTGGGGTTGTGTTAGGTATTAAAAGTATGGCGGCTCATGCTTATGAGTTTTGCAATGAAGATTATCCTTATAGTTTTGGAAAACTTAATATGCCGACAAATTATGCAGCGGTGACGGCAGCTTGTTCGATGATTTCTAAAAAGAAATATTTAGAAGTTGGTGGCATGGATGAAAAGCTTGCAAATAACTTTAATGATGTTGAAATAAATATACGTTTACTTAAAAAAGGGTATTATAATGTTTATTTGGGGAATGTTAAATTATATCATTATGAATCAAAAACACGAGGTGTGGATAAGACAATCGAACAGATTAGAAGAACGGATAAGGAACGAGAATATGTCTTAAGTAAATGGCATGATCTTGTTTTTGATGATCCTTTTTATAATCCCTGTTTTAGTAAAAATGAATGTTATGTTTTAGAGAAAAAGAGGTGAGAAAATGAAAGAGAAAGTATCTGTTATTATTCCAAATTATAATTATGAACAATATATTATTGAACGGATTGATTCTGTGTTAGCCCAGACAGTGCCGATTTCCGAACTCATTATTTTGGATGATGCTTCAACTGATAATAGTGTTTTAGTAATCGAAGAAAAGATTAAGCAAATCAAAAAAGAGTATCCGGATATTCGTGTTTCATTTCTTAAAAATTCTTCTAATAGTGGTGGTCTTGTTTTTTCACAGTGGCAAAAAGGGTTAAAAGAAGCGACAGGTGATTATATATGGATCGCCGAAGCAGATGATAGTTCAAGTCCTTTGTTTTTAGAAACGGCCTTAAAGTTTTTTTCAGAAAATCCAAAGTTGCAGCTTTTTTATTCTGAATCTAAAAAAATGGATGGTAAGGGTAATTTTTTTGCCGATGATTGTCAAGACTGGTGTGATATTTTTCATACCGGAAGATGGAAAGAGGATTATGTAAATCGCGGAGTAGATGAGATTATTCATTACTTAAGTTCGAATAATACGATTTTGAATGTTTCTTCAGTTGTTTGGAAAAATGGGCCTTATTTGTATGATATTTTTGAGAGCGCTAAAGATTATAAAGTCGCGGGTGATTGGTATATTTATGTTAAAGTATTAGAACATGGTGATATTGCTTTCTCACACTTGCCTTTAAATTATTTTCGAAAACATGGAGCTTCAGCTTCTACTTTAGATATTCGAGATAAGGAGTATAAGGAAGTTTTTCAAATTCAAGAAATGATACGGAAGCAATATGAGTTGCCAGATGATGTAGTGGAAAAGCAAAGAATGAGGAGAGTATTTATGGGATATGTAGAAAATGAAAAAAATCATGGAACAAAGGGACGAATTGCATGGTTTGTGCCAGCTTTATTAAAAGGTGGAGGCGGACATCGAACGATTTTTCAAAATGTAAATGCTTTAATTAAAGATGGATATCAATGTGATGTGTATATCGGGGATAATCATGCGCATACGCCTGGAGAACTTTTCAAAATGATTGAAGAGTATTATGGTGAATTTTATGGCGATGTTTTTGCTAGTTGGGATAATGTGTTAAAAGACTATGATTGTTTGGTCGCGACGGCTTGGAATAGTGCGCCGGTTGTCCAACGTATTCCTTGTGATAAAAAAGCGTATTTTATTCAAGATTATGAACCATTTTTCTTTCCAATGGGGGCTACTTATGTCGAAGCTGAGAACACTTATAAATATGGTTTTCATGGTTTTACTATTGGCAAATGGCTTTCTCATAAAATGCAAGAAGAATTTCAGTTAAAGACCGATTATTTTCATTTTTGTGCAGATTTAAATGTTTATAAAAAGTTAGATAATGTTTCAAAAGAAAAAGCAATTTGTTTAGTTTTTCAACCTGATAAACCAAGAAGATGTGATACGATAGCTTTGCAAGCTTTGCAAATCGTAAAAAAACTTCGGCCTGAGGTACAAATTTATTTGTATGGTTCACAACCTTGTGTGATAAATAATTTAGAAGTAACTCAATTAGGAATCATTTCAATTGAAGAGTGTAACTTACTTTTTAATCGGTGTGCGGTTGGTATGTGTATGAGTGCGTCTAATCCATCGCGTATTCCTTTTGAAATGATGGCAGCAGGTCTTCCTGTGGTTGAACTTTATCGTGAGAATAATCTATATGATTTTCCAAATGATGGTGTTTTACTTGCTGATGGGAATCCAGAGGCAATTGCCGCGGCATTACTACAAATTTTAGATGATGAAAAAATTCAAAAAGAAATGAGCGAGGTTGGCCAAAAGTATATGAGAAAGTATCCTTTAGAAAAAGGATTTGACGAATTCGTTTTACACTTTAATCATTTTATGGAAGGTAAAAAAGAGCGAAATCAAAAGATTGAGCTTTCTTATAAGCGTGAGAAAATTGTTGCTTCAAAAGAAACAATGAATGTTAGTTTACACCTTCCAACAGTAACTTTTGGGTATAAAAATGTTCAAAATCAATCATTAATAAGAAGAGGATTACGAAAAATAAAACGAATGATTTTTAAATAGTGAGTGGGGGATATGATGTTAAAAAATATTTTTAAACGACAGGAAATACGTTTCTTGTTTGTGGGAGGACTTAATACTTTAGTTGGATATGGTCTTTATGCAATTTTTCTTATGCTTAATGTAAATTATTTAATTGCGAATACTCTATCTACTGTTTTAGGTGTATTACATAGTTATTTATGGAATCGTTTCTTTACATTTAAAAGCAAAGAAAAAGCTGGTAAAGAGATTGTCAAGTTTGTGTCAGTTTACATTATTAGTTATTTACTTGGAACAGCAACTTTGTTTTGCTTTACAAGTCTTTTACAATTGAGTCCTTATATAGCAGGTTTTATTAATTTGTTTATTACAACTTTGATTAGTTTTTTTGGTCATAAGTATTTTAGTTTTAGAAAGGAGCCGATTAAAATGGAATGTTGGAAGAGTCAAAAGCCTTTAAAAATTGAATGGATTGTATTAGGAATCATTGGTATCTTTTTGTTCTTAACTTTTCTTTTTCCAGATATTTTAATTACGACAAATGCTTCTATTATTTTTGATGATTTGTTTTTTCAAGGAAATTTAAAAGAACTTTATGCGGCAACTTATCAAAACTTACCAGGAATTTTTGCGGGTACCAATATTACTTATGATTTTCCAATTTATATCTTTTTTGGATTATGGAATATTCCATTGTTTTTGTATACCAAAGTTACAGGTTTAGCTTGGGAAACTTCTTATTTTAATTTATTATATGCTAAAGCTTTTTTGATTGTCTTGACGATTTTATCTTTGGTGGTTATAAATAAAATTTTAAAGTTATTTGATATTGCAAAAGACGATCGAAAAATGTATACTTTTTTGTTTGTAAGCTCGGCGTTAGTTTTAATGGTTATTACGATGTTTGCAGGTTATGATATTTTAGCTATTTTATTTACTTTACTTGGTATCTATTATTATTTAAAAGATGATCATAAAAAGTTTTTGTTCTTTTTTGCGATCGCGACTTCTTTAAAACTTTTTGCGTTATTTTTATTCGTACCTTTGTTATTACTTAAAGAAAAGAAGATTTTAAAAATTCTTTTGAATTTATTAGGTGCTGTTAGTTTGGTGTTATTTGCTAAAATCATTTATTGGAATGCACCGATGTATCAAATCTCAATGAGTAGTTTTGAGGATAATATGTTTCAAAGACTCAATGGTGGATTAATCGCGACCCCTCTTGGAAACATTTCTATTTTTATTACATGTTATGTGCTTATTTGCTGTTGGTGTTATCATAAGAATTTTACTGACAAAAAGCTTTCTAATTTGTATACGATGTATATAGGTTTAGGAGTATATGGCCTTTTCACTATTTTTTGTCAAATTCATCCACAATGGACGATTCTGATGATGCCTTATTTGATTTTCTTTTTAGTTTATAATAAACAAGATCGAAAATTAAATATCCTTTTAGAAATGGCTTTCACAGCATGTACGTTACTTACTTTATATATGGTTTATACATGGGTATTTACAACTGGTTTAACTGATCATATGTTATTTGAACAGATTTTTAATTTACCAACTGTAACAACTGGTTTACCAATTTTAGAACGATTTGTTCCTTATCAAAGTATTATTAATGCTATAGTACTTGCAACATTTGCTTATTTTATGTGGATAAATAAACCTGAGAAATTGTTAAAGCAAGAGAAGAGTGAAAAATGGGAACATGGGTTACTTTGTTTACGTATGAGTATTATCGTACCTTTTGCTTTATTGATTGTATATTATTATTTTAGATAGGAGTCCTGGGAGTTATGAAAACAATTAGTATTATGGTGCCAACGTATAACGAAGAAGAAAATGTGAATCTTATGTATGAAGCTTTAAAAAAGTTGTTTCAAGATGAGCTGCAAAAATATCAATATGAAATTTTGTTTATCGATAATAAATCGAAAGATCACACGCGAGATCTTATCCGGGAAATTTGTAAGAAAGATAAGAATGTGAAAGCAATCTTTAATGCTCAAAATTTTGGCCAATTTAACAGTCCTTACTATGGATTAATTAGTACGAGCGGTGATTGTACCATTAGTGTGGCTGCTGATTTTCAAGATCCAGTGGAAATGATTCCTAAATTTGTTAAGGAATGGGAAAATGGCTATAAAATTGTGATTGGGGTAAAAAAGAAAAGTCAAGAAAGTAAACTGGTGTACTTTTTAAGAAGTCTTTATTATAAATTAATTAAAAAGTTTTCAGAAGTAGAACAGATTGAACATTTTACAGGTTTTGGCTTATATGATAAAGATTTTATTCAAGTATTGAGGGATTTAGATGATCCTGAGCCTTACTTAAGAGGGATTGTAGCTGAGCTTGGTTTTGAGCGGAAAGAAATTCCTTTTGTTCAGCCAAAAAGGGAAAGAGGAAAATCAAGTAATAATTGGTATCGACTCTATGACGGGGCGATGCTTGGTATTACTTCTTATACGAAAATTGGGTTACGAATGGCAACGATTGTTGGGTTTATTATTTCTTTTCTTTCTATTTTAGTTGCTTTTGTTTATTTAATTTTAAAGTTGTGTATGTGGAATTCTTTTCAAGCGGGAATGGCCCCTTTACTTATTGGAGTGTTCTTGCTTGGGGGGATGCAAATTTTCTTTATTGGTTTTTTAGGCGAATATATTTTAAAGATTAATCAACGGGTAATGCATCGACCTTTAGTTGTTGTTGAAGAAAGACTTAATATGGAAAAAAAGAGTAAATAAAGTTCATAGTTTTATGGGCTTTTTTTCATGCATAGACTTTTTGGTTTGGCTTTGATACAATAGAGCTAAGTTATGGAGATGAATGTATGGGAAAAGTATTATATGTTGTTATTCCTTGTTACAATGAAGAAGAGGTCTTGCCTGAAACGATTAAACGTTTGGATAAGAAAATGAAAACATTGATCACTGAGAAAAAAATTGCTAAAAAAAGTAAAGTGATGTTTGTAAATGATGGGAGTAAGGATGGGACTTGGAAGTTGATTTTAGAAGCTCATCAACAAAACTCTTTGTTTACTGGACTTTGTTTATCTAGAAATAAGGGACATCAAAATGCACTTTTAGCTGGCCTTTTAACGGCTAAAAAATATGCAGATATTGTAATTAGTATGGATGCCGATTTACAAGATGATTTAGATGCAATGGATGAAATGATTGATAAAAATATTAAGGGTGCAGATATCGTTTATGGGGTACGAAGTAGTCGTAAAAAGGACAGTTTTTTTAAACGATTTACGGCCGAGTCTTTTTATAAGATAATGCACTTTTTAGGAGTGGAAGTCGTTTTTAATCATGCTGATTATCGCTTGACAAGTAAAAGAGTATTAGAAGCTTTAGATGGTTATGAAGAAGTCAATTTGTTTTTACGAGGAATTTTTCCTTTAATTGGTTATGAGCATGACGTAGTTTATTACGAAAGACAAGAACGATTTGCGGGTGAAAGTAAATATCCTTTAAAGAAAATGCTTCATTTTGCATGGGATGGAATTACTTCTTTTAGTATTAAACCGATTCGTCTTATTTTGAATTTGGGGATTCTTCTTTTTATTGTGAGTTTACTTGTTACTATTTATTGTGTTGTAGTAAAAATTTTGGGCTATACAGTTGATGGCTGGACTTTTTTGGCTTGTTCTATTTGGTTAGTTGGTGGAGTAGAGATGCTTTCTTTAGGAATTGTCGGTGAATATATCGGTAAGATTTATAGTGAAGCTAAAAAAAGACCTCGTTATCATATAGCACGAGATTTGGAGGAAGAAAATGATTAATGTTTTGTCTATTTTATTTACTTTATTTGTGAGTGGATTACTTCTTTTATTTATTCGTAAACCAGTGACTGAAAGTAGAGATTTTAAGAATCAGAAAATTTATTGTTATGGCATGACTTTTTTAGCTTGTACTCTTGTTTTTCTTTTGACTATTGAACTCGGTCATATTCCTGTTGGATTACATGTTGATGAAGCAGGTATGGCTTATGATGCTCTTAGTTTAGCGCGTTTTAAAGTGGATCGTTTTTTATATGTAAACCCTGTTTATTTTATTAATTTTGGGGGAGGTCAAAATGCCTTATATACTTATTTAACATCTTTTTTGCTTCATTTTTTAAATTTTAATACGACAACAATTCGTTTGCCTGCTGTGTTTCTTGCTTTTCTTTCTTCTTTTTGTTTTGTGCGAATAGTTAAAAAGGAAAAGGGCAAGAAAGCCGCGATGATCCTTATGTTCTTGTTATGTGTCCTACCTTTTATGATAATGCATGCCCGTTGGGGACTTGAGTCTTATTTATTTTTTCCGATGAGTATCTTGTCTTTCTTTTGTTTACAAAAAGCTTTTATGTATCACAAAAAGCGGTGGTTTTTTGCTTCGGGATGTAGTTTAGGAATTACTTTGTATACTTATGCAGTTACATATCTTATTTTACCTATTTTTCTTCTCATCTTTTTTCTTTATGCTCTTATACGTAAGCAAGTTTCGATAAAAGAGTGCTTTTGTTTAGGAATTCCACTTTTCTTTTTAGCGCTTCCTTTAATTTTGATGTTACTTGTTAATAATGGAATTATCCCCGAGATTACAACGCCTTGGTTATCGATTCCTAAACTGTTTTTTTATCGGGGTAGTGAGTTTAGTTTAGCTAATATTTTAAAAAACTGGAATTTATTTGGTATATTATTTTCTCAAGATGGTTTAATTTATAATGCTTTTTCGGAGTTCGGAACTTTATATTATTTTAGTATTCCACTTTGTCTTTATGGTTTTGTTCTCACTTGTCAAAAAGGATGGCAAACGATTAAAGAGCATAAAGTAAGTTTAGATTTGGCGGTGCTTATCTTTTTCTTATCCGTTTTACTTGTTACTTTAACTTTAGATGGACCAAATATTAATCGAGCAAATGCTATTTATTTTCCACTTATTTACTTTATTCTAATTGGTATTTTAGAACTTGTTTTAAAGAAATCTTTTACCATATATCCGTTAGTTTTTATGTATCTTATCTTTTTTTGTCTTTTTAGTTATACTTATTTTGTTCGTTATCCAAATACGGTTCATGATACTTACTTTTTTGTGACAGAAGAAAATGTGGCTGATGCCCTTTCTTTTGCTAGTCAATTAGATGCTTCTAAGATCTATGTATTAGATGAAGGATATCATCAACCATATATTTACACAGTCTTAGCTTTAGAAATGGATCCTTATACTTTTAATGAACAAAGAGTGATGGACGGCGTGGATGTCGTAGAGATTGGTAAATATCATTTTCGATTGGATGAAATTGATGAAGAAAATGTTTATATCTTTTTGAAGAGTGAACAGGTGCCTTTAGAAATGGTCGAATATGATTTTCAAACCATGAATTTTGGTTCAGTAGTTGTATACTATTAAAATGGAAAAAAATTTGTTACAATACGTTTAGGGAGTGATGCGCAAAATGAAAAAAATTGGGGTAATCGTGCCTTGTTATAATGAAGAAGAGTCTTTGCCTTATTTTTATAAAGAAATGCAAAAAGTAATGGAGCAAATGGATGTAGAATTTGAACTTTTATTTGTAAATGATGGGAGCAAAGATAAAACCTTAGATATTTTAAAAGATTTTGCTAAAAAGGATGAACGAGTTCGTTTTCTTTCATTTTCTAGAAATTTTGGTAAAGAGGCCGCGATTTATGCCGGGCTTCAGCATGTAAATGGTGATTATGTTACATTAATGGATGCTGATTTACAGGACCCTCCTGAAAAGCTTATTTTGATGTATCAAGTTTTAATAAAAGAAAATTTAGATATTGTTGGTTTAAAAACAAATAATCATAAAAATTATGGTTTTGTTCGAAAATTTTTTACAGCTTGTTATTATAAAATTTTAGGAACTTTTACAACGGTTCCTATGGCTCCAAATGAACGGGATTATCGGTTGATGACAAGACAAGTAGTGGACGCGATTCTTTCTTTAGAAGAATATAATCGTTATTCTAAAGGACTTTTCAATTTTGTCGGATTTGATACCAAATGGTTAACTTATGATGCTCCCGAAAGAGTAGCTGGTAAAACAAAATGGAGTTTTTGGAAGCTTTTTACTTATGGTATTGATGGGATTGTTGGTTTTTCTACAAAGCCTTTAGTTTTATCTGCAATGATCGGTATTTTATTTTGTTTTATTGCGTTTTTAATGATCTTTGTTATTATTTTAAAAACTTTAATTTGGGGAGATCCTGTAGGTGGATGGCCTAGTTTGGCATGTATTATCATTTTTTGTAGTGGTGTGCAATTATTCTTTTTAGGAATTATTGGGGAATATTTATCCAAAGTATATTTGGAAACGAAAAAAAGACCTGTTTATATTATTAAAGAAACAGAAAAGGATATGAAGAAAAAGAGGTGATTTTAATGGAAAAAAATGTAGAAGAATTAACGTTGTTATTGATGTATTTGACTTCTTGGGAAGAAGATGGATATGTAGAAGATGATGAAAATGGTGGTGTAAAAAAAGCTAAAATTAAAACTTGTTGGAAAGGCTATTCTTTTGATGTTATAAACAAACTCACTAATGAAAAATACTTGTATTTTAGTAAGTATAAAAACAAGTCTGTTTCTTTAACTCCTCAGGGAGAAGAGTTAGCTAAAAAGTTACTTTTAAAATATAAAGTGGATGGCGAAAATTAAAGAAAAAATTTAAAAATACTATTATACCTAGTTTATTATGGTTTATTTGCATCACATGAATTGTTAATTGCATCATTTTGTAATATAATGATGCAATTGAAAGAAAGATGCAATTTATTTTATACGAAAAAAAGATGTATGGAAAATTTTTCTAACATCTTTTTTTATGGATTTTAATTGGCCATTGCTGCTTTTTGAGTAAGTTCATTGATTAAATCGTTTATATCCAGTTCTGGTATACGGGTTGTAGGGCATTGTTTTAATAAAACACATGCATCAATTGCCTTTTTTAAAGAAATGATATTGTTTTCTTTCATTAGTTTGATTATTTTTAAAGTTCTAAATACTTCTACTCCTTGACTTTCTGCAAATTTTTTTAATCGATTGTCACCAGTAGCTAGAATATAATCATTGTCTTTAGCTAGTACAAAGTTTAATAAATCATAAGTTGATAATTTCTTTTCTATTTGTGATAAACGATTTACTTCTTCTAATTGCTCAATTGAAGCACTGACTACTTTCATATTTTTTATTATATTTAAGTTGCCTGTTTTTGCATTTATTTCATCATTTTTGATCACGTCGCTGATAAAAACATTTTCTAAATTAATAAAGTGTTCTAAAATATTTGCATTATTTAGATCCGTTATTATGTTAGTATCAGTTATTATTATTTTTGTTGTTATATTCATTTGTACTAACCTCCAGTAATTCACAGGCTTTATTTAGAGTAATAACTTTATCAGCTTCTAGTTTGTAGACCATTTTTTCAAATTGATAGGAAGTTTCGGGTTGGATCGGATTTGGATCAATTTTGCCAATATTTTTGCTTATGATTATACTTAATCTTTTATACAAATACTCTGATATAATGTTTAAATCTTTTAGCCGATATATGATAGCTGCATAACTGACTTTGTATTCTTTTTTAAAGGCAGTTAATTCAAAAAAGCTAATATTTCCTCTTGATTTTCCAAATTCGTTTTTTACAGCTTCATTAGGCATTAATAGGGCACTGGCAAAGCGGTTGCATAGTTTTTCTTCATCTACTTTTTTATCCTTAATATTTAGTATAAGGTGTCCTAATTCATGGGCAATTGTAAATCTTTGTCTAGCTCCATCTTTCATATTATCTGGTAAGATAATCGTGGGAATATTAGTTACTATTTCACTTAATCCATCAAAGTCCTTAAAGCGATTGTCCGTATTTTTAATTTGGATGATAACAATTCCGAGGTTTTCAAGAATTTGAATTAAATCCACTATCGGTTGTTTATTTGATATATTTATGTCATTTCTAAAATTAAATGCTGCGTTTTCCGCATCTTCGAGAGTATTACAAGGATATTTTTTTAGACTTATATTATTTGTTTCTATGTTATTTAGTTCTATTACTTCTAAATATTTTGATACATCCTTTTGGATTATTTCTTTTAGTAGTTCTAAATTTTGACCCGTTAGTCTTTTTTTCTTTCTGAATGAGGTAAATTTCATCTCTGGAACTTTATAGGTCTTTAATAATTCAATTGCTTTTACTCCATAGGCATTTGCAAAAGCAATTACTTTTTGTGAGTCGGGCAATATTTCTCCTTTTTCATATTTAGAAATAGCTGTAGCAGACATATTAAGAAGATTACCTGCTTCTTTTAGTGATAAATTTTTGAGTAATCTAATTCTTTTTAAGTTTTTACCGATTCCATTCATTTTCATCGCTCCTTATGGTTTATATTTTATCATAAAAAAGTTTAAACGTAAACTAAAACGTCATTTTTTAGAATAAAGAAGGATAATTAAAGATTTAGTCTTATGTAACTAGAGCTTTTTTTGATTTAAATCCTAGAAAATCGTGTTATAATTTAAAAAGAATAGGATGTGAAAATGATGAAACAAATTGTTGATGGTAATACAGCATGTTCAATGATGGCCTATCTTTTTAGTGAGGTAGCTAGTATTTATCCCATCACGCCTTCTAGTCCAATGGCGAGCAATATGGATGCAGAGAGTAGTAAACTTGTGAAAAATCTTTTTGATGATGTGGTTCATGTAACAGAGATGCAATCGGAAGCAGGTGCTGCAGGGGCGATGCATGGGGCTTTAATCGCAGGCTCTTTGGCTTCTACTTTCACGGCTAGTCAGGGCTTATTACTAATGATTCCTAATATGTATAAAATGGCAGGAGAGTGTTTACCTGGCGTTATTCATGTTGCTTCTAGAACCATTGCTACGCATGCTTTATCTATTTTTGGAGATCACTCGGATGTTTATGCAACTAGGCAAACGGGTTTTTGTATGCTTGCTAGTTCTAATCCGCAAGAAGCATATCATTTGGCTGCGGTTGCACATCTTTCAGCAATTAAAGGTTCTTTACCTTTTTTACACTTTTTTGATGGCTTTCGAACCAGTCATGAATTAAATGTTATTGAGACTTTAAATCGCGAAAATTTAATTGCTTTAGTTGATCAAGAAAAGTTGAAAGAATTTAAAAATCGTTCTTTAAATATTTCTTTAAGTAAACAGTATGGTATGTCTGAAACAGAAGATATTTATTTTCAAAGTGTAGAAGCAAGAAGTCCTCTTTATGAAGCAATGCCTGATATCGTAAATGAATATATGGAAAAAATTAATGCATTAGCCGACACTCATTATGCGCCTTTTGAATATTTTGGGGATCCAAATGCTGAGAATATTTTGATTGCTATGGGTAGTGTGTGTGATACGATTAAACTTGTTGTTCAAAATGAAATGGCTAAGGGTAAGAAAGTAGGTTGTATCATTGTTCATTTATATCGGCCTTTTAGTCAAAAGTATTTAGAAAAAGTATTACCAGCGACGGTTTCTAAAATTGCCGTTTTAGATCGAACAAAAGAAGCTGGTAGTACAGGCGATCCATTATACTTAGATGTTGTGGCTACTTTAAAGAATCAAAATATTACGATTGTTGGGGGTCGTTATGGCTTATCAAGTAAGAATACAACGCCTAGTGATATTTATGCTGTTTTTAAAATGTTAGAAGAAAAACCTAAAAATCATTTTACTATTGGGATTATTGATGATTTAAATGGTAGCAGTTTGGAAAGAATAGATTATCCGATTTCTTTAAATGCTTATGAAATTCAAATTTATGGTTTTGGTTCAGATGGGATGGTTTCAGCAAGTAAAGATATCATGCATATTTTAGGCGAAAAAAAATATGTACAAGGATATTTTGAATATGATTCTAAAAAGAGTGGAGGAGTAACAATTAGTCACTTGCGAGTTAGTGATCATTCTATTTTAGCGCCTTATTATGTTACGGATGCCGATTTAACTGTCGTTACTAAAGATGAGTATTTTCAAAAATATCGTTTATTAGAAAAAGCTAAACCCAATAGTATTTTACTGATTAATACTGCGGATGAGCAAAAATGTTTAGAGAAAATGTCTTCACAGAATCGGGATGAAATTGTAAAAAAGAAAATTAAAATATTATGTATTGATGCGGATTCTTTAGCTATTACTCATCATATTCCGGGAAAAATTAGTAAGATTATGGAAATTCTTATTTTACAATTGTTAGGAGAAGATGATGCTCAAGATAAGCTTAATGCTTCTATTTATAAGAGTTTTCGAACTAAAGGAGAAGACGTTGTTTTAAATAATCAACAGGCTATCGCGGAAGCTCCTAAAAGTGTGAGAAAGCTTACGATTACGGATAAATTGCCAGCTAATTTAGAGCATTTACCACAGACTATTTTTGAAAAAATGAATGCTCGATTAGGTAATGAGTTAACGGTTAAAGAAGTAGAAAGTCTTAGTAAGGGAATGTTTCCTGGGGGACTTGCTGCCAAGGAAAAACGTAAAATATCTTCTTTTGTTTCTAAGTGGATTCCAGAAAACTGTATTCAATGTGGCATGTGTTCTTTTGTGTGTCCCCATGCGGTTATTCGGCCATTTTTAGTTCAAGATGAAACAAAGCCTTTGGCTTTGGGGGCGAGTGAATATCATTATTTGATTAGTGTATCTGAAGCTGATTGTACAGGTTGTGGTTTATGTGTCAAGATTTGTCCTGGTAAAAATGGTAAAAAAGCTTTATATTTAGGATCTTTTGATGAAAAGAAACAAGAAGAAGCGGATAAATATTTTACTGATTATGAAAATCCTAATGTACTCTCTAAATACACAATTAAAGGAAGTCAGTTAGAAAAACCAAAATTTGCTTTTTCAGGAGCTTGTGCTGGTTGTGGGGAGACAGCGTATATTAAATTATTAACACAACTGTATGGAGATGAAATTGTTTTAGCTAATGCGACAGGTTGCTCTTCAATTTATGGAGGAAGTGCGCCTTCTACACCATATACACTACCTTGGGCAAATAGTCTTTTTGAAGATAATGCGGAATTTGCTTATGGTATGCATCTTTCTTATCAAAATAAAAGAAAACGAATAGAAAAAATTATGGAACAAGAAATGGCGACTGTTTCTTTGGCAGTACAAAAATTGTATCAAGAGTGGTTGGAAAATCAAAATGATTTTGTCATTACCTTAAAAGTTAAAGAAGCTTTGGAAAAAGAAAATGTTTCTAGTGAATTACAAGCTTACCTTGATTATCTTCCAGCTCGAACCGTATGGGCTATCGGCGGTGATGGTTGGGCTTATGATATCGGCTTTGGTGGCATTGATCATGTTTTATCATCTGAAGAAAATGTTAAAATTTTGGTATTAGATACAGAAGTGTATTCAAATACAGGCGGTCAGATGAGTAAATCTAGTCATATTGGGCAAGTGGCTGAGTTTGCTGATTTAGGAAAACGTTCTCATAAAAAAGATTTATTTCGGATTGCAATGAGTTATCCAAATTGTTATGTAGCAAGTATTTCATTGGGGGCAAATATGATGCAAACTTTAAAAGTGTTTAAAGAAGCACAAGCTCACCAAGGACCTAGTATTATTCTTGCTTATGCACCTTGTATTGAACATGGTATAAAGGGGGGCATGAGTTGTACGACAGAAGAACAACGTTTAGCAGTAGAAGTAGGGTATACGATTTTAATGCGTTATAAACCTGAAGATGAAAGATTGTATATTGACTCAAAAACTCCTAATTTTGATCGTTATCGTGAATTTTTAGATCGCGAGGTTCGTTATCGCTCTTTACAAATAAAAAATCCTTCAATGGCGGAAGTTTTATTAGAAAATAATAAACAAACAGCGATTAAAAGATATCATTATTATGAAAAAATGAGTAAAGATCTAGAAAATTGATTCTTTTTTATGAAAAATTCGTGAAAAAAGAGGAATAAAGCTTCTTCTTTTTTCTTTTTGTGTTATACTGTTAAGAAATTTATGGCACATTTTGAGTATGCGAAAAATGTGTTATAAATGTAGTGTACCAAATT
>CALVJI010000016.1 GCA_944332105.1 uncultured Bacilli bacterium | reverse complement strand
TCATATATTACCTCTATTCTATAAAGATAGTATAGCATGATATTATATTAAATTGCCCCGGAAAATTTTTTACACCCTGCTGCTTTGAAAACATCTTAACTCAAAAAAAAGAATCTATTCGATTCTTTGCCATCCAAAACGCAAAACATCATAACTTTTTGTCTTGCGACCAACATAAATAGAGGCAGCTTCTTCACTAGGCATTAATAAATCTAAATCATTACCTAAAACGCCACGATCTAAAACAATGGCAACAATTGGTTCAGCTGAAACACTAGGTAATTCAAAACGAACAACTGAACCACAAGGTAAGTTACTAGAAGAAGCCACGATTCGTACGATACCATATTCCTCATCTGGATAAGTCGTAGTACCATCTTTAACATAATATTTAGAACAAGCTAAGTTACCACTACACAAAGGACAATTTGCACCATAGCCTGTAATATCTCCAGTAAAAGTATCTTTTGCACTATATAAATCATTTTGAATATCCTCTTCAAGTTTTAAAGCCATAGTCGATAAATTCACAACACGATTAGAAGCATTGCTAGCCACCGTAGTAACTTCCTTAGATGTGCTAACATTTGCAATAAAGACAAATAAAATTAATAAAACAAACTGAATACTAAGACAGATTTTTCTTTTTAATTTTATCATTCCTACACCTCGTCTTATAAAGACATGATATCACACATGAAAGGAAATGTCAAAAACCTCATAAATATTACGATTAGTAATTTCTACCAAATCATTTAAAGAAATATCTAAATATTCACTGATAAATAAAGCAATTGTTTTAATATATTTAGGTGAATTTTTTGTCCCACGATAAGGATGTGGTGTTAAATAAGGACTATCAGTTTCTAACACGATAGTATGAAGAATTTCAGGCAAAAGTTCTTTTAAATGACTATTTTTAAAAGTAACTACTCCATTTATACCTAATTTATAGCCCATTTTCATATATATTCTAGCAGTTTCTAAACTACCGGAAAAGGAATGAATAACCCCTTTAACAAGAGGATATTCTTTTAAAATAGCAATGGTATCTTCTGTCGCATCTCGCGAATGAATAACAACGGGCACATTATATTTTAACGCCAAATCTAATTGCTTCCTAAACAAAAGTTGCTGTTTTTCTTTATTTTCTTTCGTGTAATGATAATCTAAACCAATCTCGCCTATAGCCACGATTTTTTCATCCTGTATATGTTGTTCTAAAAAAACTAAATCTGTTTCTTGATAAGAGTCCGCATATTCTGGATGAATTCCTATACTACCATATACCATAGGATAAGATGAAATGAGTTCTATAACTTCTTGATTACTTTTATGATCACAACCAGAAACAATATAATAACCAACATCATTTTTTTGAGAATCTTTAATCTCATCAGTTACGGATTCATAATATTCTTGATATAAATGACAATGTGTATCAACAAACATCTTAATTTTCCTTACTTTTTTCAATTTGTTCTAACATTTTATTCATATCAAGACGCATAAATAAAGGTTCAGGATCCATAAGCTTATAAGATAAATCTCTTAAAAAGCCAATATTTTTATTGGTAGTTCCTAGTTGTTTAAAAATCTTCTCACTTGTTTCAGGTAAAAAAGGCTCCAAGAAAATAGCAGAATTACGAATTCCCTCAAGTAAATAATATAAAACAGTCGCGAGTCGTTTTTTTAAATTCTCATCCTTAGCAAGAGCCCAAGGCATCGTCTCATCAATATACTTATTACTTGCACGTAACGTATCAAAAATTTCATCAATAGCTAAACCGATTTCTAATTTGGCCATATGTTTTTCTACACGAGTTTCTAAAGTATTGATCATCATTAAATACTCATCATCTAAACTCTCTTTAACATTTTCATTTAAAACCTCGCCAGCAAAATATTTTTGAGCCATAGCAATCGTTCGATTAACTAAATTACCTAAAATATTAGCTAGATCACTATTAATACGTTCAATCAAAAGTTCATAAGAGATGGTTCCATCACTTGCAAATGGAATCTCGTGTAATAAATAATAACGAACCGCGTCAACAGCAAACAACTCGACTAAGTCATCCGCATACATAATATTGCCTTTACTCTTACTCATTTTATCGCTGTTCATAAGTAACCATGGATGACCAAAAACTTGCTTAGGTAACGGTAAATCTAATGCCATTAACAAAATAGGCCAATAAATAGTATGAAAACGAATAATATCCTTTCCAACTAAATGTAAATCAGCAGGCCACCATTTCTTAAAGGTTTCATTTCCTCCATCTACATCATAACCAATATTAGTAATGTAGTTTGTTAAAGCATCGATCCACACATAAACAATATGTTTATCATTAAAAGGAACACGAATACCCCAATCAAAAGAAGTTCTAGAAACACACAAATCTTGTAATCCAGGCTTTAAAAAATTATTGATCATTTCATTCTTACGTGCTTCCGGTTGAATAAATTCTGGATGAGTTTCAATATATTCCATTAATCGATCCTGATATTTAGACATCCGAAAAAAGTAAGATTCTTCACTTTTCTTTTCTACTTCGCGACCACAATCCGGACATTTTCCATCCACAAGTTGTGTATCAGTCCAAAAAGACTCACATGGCGTACAATACCAACCTTCATATTTATCTAAATAAATATCTCCTTGTTGATATAATTTTTGAAAGATACGCGCGACAATTTCCTTATGATTAACATCCGTTGTTCTTACAAACTTGTCATAACTAGTATTCATAATATCCCAAATTCTTTGGATTTCTTTTGAAATATCATCTACATATTCTTGTGGTGTCTTACCAGCAGCAAAAGCTTTTTGTTCAATTTTCTCACCATGTTCATCCGTTCCCGTTTGAAAATAAACATCAAAACCTTTCAACCTTTTATAACGTGCGATTGCATCTGCTAAGACAATCTCATATGTATTACCAATATGCGGTTTTGCAGAAGCATAAGCAATTGCCGTTGTAATATAATACTTTTCCATTTCAATCATCCTTTCCTAAATTATTTCCCGGGAAATAATTTTTAAATAAAAAAAATCATGACATAAGGACGAGCATAACCCGTGGTACCACCTTATTTCATGATTATCACATGCACTTTATCTTCTAACGCGGATCAAACGATTCAACTCCAGAGCCATCTTCTATAAAAACTCTTTATTTATTTTCACCAACCATAAACTCTCTTTAAAAGATTTTTTATATACTCTTTCCTTCATCATTGATTAACGTTATTTTAGCACAAAAGTAAAAAATTGCCAAGTAAATTATAAAACATCAATTTTATGAACAAGCAATTGAGTTAAAAATTGTAAAAACTTTTTTTGTTCATTAGAAAAGGTCGTTTCTCCTAACATAACCACCAAACCAACTACATCCGTTGAGATAATTAAAGGAACGATATAATAATAACTTGGTTCCAATTCCTCCAAAAAAGTCTCTCTTGTAACTGACTCATAACTTTCACGATTATCCATTAACTTTTCAAATCGAGAATTCAAAGAAATATGCTTATACTCATTTTTAAAAGCCGCGAATATTTCCTCCCGATCACAAACTACAACCTTATATCCCATAACTTCATACGAAAAATTACACAACTGATCGGCTAATTCTTGATAATTTACTAATCGTGAATGTTTCTGTAAACAAATCCCCTTATCAGAAACGAAAATTTCTAAATTTTCACCATCTCGAATTCCTAAACTTCTTCGAATTTCTTTGGGAATAACAATTCTCCCCAATTCATCAATCTTGCGAATTACACCTGTATCTTTCACTTCTTAAATTCACTCCAATCTAAGAAATAGTGTGCAAATTTTTTTCCAAATTATACTTCTAAATCATTAGCAATTAATAAAAATAAACGAACAATATCATAAATAAAATGTTTTTTCATATTCAAGATATTTAATGATATAGAAATTTTATGATTTTCGTATTTTAATTGGAATTTTGGATTAATATTATAAGCTTCTAAGAAAAGTTTATCTCCTTTAATTTTAGAAGATACATCCTCTGGTAAGACTACTGTAATCAAGCGATTCGTCTGATGAACTTCGGTAATGTTCAAACGTTCAGCAATTTTTTCAAACCATTCTTCATACATATAAATTTCCATTTCTTCAGTAACCGTACCAAATCGATCTTCTAATTGCTTTTTAATTTCCTCTAATTTTTCAGAAGAATCAACCTCATTAATCATTTGATGAATTTCAATACGTACAGATTCATCAGACACATAATCTTTCGCGATATGTGTTTCAACATTAATTAAGGACTCTTTATTATCTTCTTCGACAATTTCTTCACCTTTTAACCGCTTAATTTCTTCTTCGATCATACGCATATATAAACTAATTCCTACAGAATCTACAAATCCCGCTTGCTCACTACCTAAAATATCACCTGCTCCTCGAATAGATAAATCTCGCATCGCAATTTTATAGCCACTGCCAAGTTCAGTAAAATCACGAATAGCTTGTAATCTTTTCACAGCAATATCATTAAGCATTTTATTCTTTTGATAAAGTAAATATGCATAGGCAATCTTATTACTACGACCAACTCGGCCTCGCAACTGATAAAGCTGACTTAAGCCAAAATGATCCGCATCATAAATAATTAAAGTATTCGCGTTAGGAATATCGATACCGGTTTCAATAATGGTTGTACTTAATAAAACATCAAATTTCTGAGCAATAAAATCTTCCATAATCGTATCAAGTTCTTGTTTATTCATTTGTCCATGAGCATAACGAATACGTGCTTCTGGAACAAGTCTTCGCAACTTAAACAACACTTCTTCGATTGTTTCAATCCGATTATACAAAACAAAAATCTGACCATCACGCGCTAATTCTTTATAAATAGCATCTTTAACTAATAAATCATTTTCTGCAATTACATAAGTCTGCACTGGATATCTATTCACTGGTGGAGTATCGATAATGGAAAGATCTCTTAGTCCTGATAAAGCCATCTTTAAAGTACGTGGAATAGGTGTTGCAGACAAAGTTAAAACATTGACATCATTTTTATATTTTTTAATTTTCTCTTTATGTGTCACACCAAATCGTTGCTCTTCATCAATAATCATTAACCCAAGTCTTTTAAATGCAATATCATCACTTAAAAGTCGATGTGTACCAAAAACAATATCAATTTTACCATTTTTTAAATCTTCTAAAATACGCTTAGTTTCTTTTGGCGTTGTAAATCGGTTTAACAAAGCAATAGTTACTGGATAATCA
This sequence comes from uncultured Bacilli bacterium, assembly GCA_944332105.1. GTDB lineage: Bacteria > Bacillota_I > Bacilli_A > RF39 > UBA660 > Ventrenecus. The sequence continues at coordinate 14,557 of CALVJI010000016.1, read as the reverse complement.
CTAAAACGATTTATAGCTGATTCATACTGCTGCTTAGATAAAATGGTCGTTGGACACAAATACATAACTTGATGATTATTGCAAATGGTTTTAAACATCGCTCGAAAAGCTACTTCTGTTTTACCAAAACCAACATCCCCACATAATAATCGGTCCATTGGTGTCGTTGCATCCAAATCTTTAAGTACATCTTGAATGGCTCGTTTCTGATCACGCGTTTCCTCATAAGGAAATGAAGAAGCAAAAAGAGTTTCTTCTGGATAATCTTGATAAGCTTCACCAACAACTTGATTTCTTTTAGCATAAAGCGCGATAAGTTCCTTAGAAATATCCTTAATTTTCTTTTGAACCGATTGTTTTTTCTTCAACCAAGATGTCGAACCCAATTTATTAATCTGCGGTTTCATTCCATCCGCATCACTATATTTAAAAATAGTTGATATTTTTTCAACTGGCACATAAACCTTATCATTACCCAAATAAGAAATTTGTAAATAATCCTTTTTCATTCCATGATTTGTTAAAGTAACTACCCCATTATAAATACCAATACCATACGTCCGATGAACTACATAATCCCCGATACTTAAAGCATTCAAACTATTAATTTTTTTGCCGATACGAATTGGATTTTTATAAGCTACTTCTTGTTTAACTTCCTCAATATCATATTCAGAAAGAACAACTAAATCATCCCAAATAAATCCCTTATTTATTTTAGCTTGAATAATCTGAATCTTATTAGGAAGAAATTCAAATGTACTAAGCACTTCTACAGCCGGAAATAAATCCCTTATAATCTTTATTTGAGTATCTTTTGACAAAGCAAATACAACTGTTTTACCTTCATGTATCCATTTAAAAACCATATCATGTAATTTAGTAAAATCACTTTGGAAATTATCAATTTCTTGTGTTTTAAAATGAATAACAGAACCACCTATTTGATTACTAATTTGATTAATAAAAAGTTGTTTTTGAGGAGTAAGATCTTCTAAATACCAAAAATGTTTTTTATTAGGTGTCCCTTCTTGTTCATTGTATTGGGCCATCTCTAAGAAAAGCTTATCATAACTAGCCTTAATTTGATCTATATCAAAAGTAATTAAAGTAGCATCTGGCATATAATCATATAAAGAATTAGGATTTTCTGACTCAATTTCCTCATTCGCTTCACAACGGATTTCAGAAATACTTGCTAAAGAAAGCTGGGTTTCTTCATCAAAATACCGAATTTCTTCAATCGTATCTCCAAAAAATTCCAAACGAACAGGATGTTCTTCACTGTGAAAAAAAACATCGACAACAAATCCTCGAACCGCATATTCTCCAGTTGAAGTAACGATAGATTCCCGATGATAACCTAACTCATCTAAAACCCGAACCACTTCATCACGAGAGATCTCTAAATCCTTTTTTAACCAAATTTCTAAACTTTCCTGTGCTTGTCTATTAGGTAAAAAATGTAAATATCCCATTAAATTTGTAATTACAATATAAGGACCATTTTTTAATTTTTCCAATGTTTCTAATCGTTTAATTTTTAATTCAGGTGAAACAGCTACAGCCAAAGAAGTAAAAAAGTCATCCATAGGAAACAGTAACACTCTATCCGTATAAGTTTCCAATGATCGAAAAATTTGATTAGCTTTATATAAATTACTAGTCAAAACTATTGTATTATTTTTCTCTTTTTTAAAAGACTCAAGCACATAAAAAACTGCTAACTCATTAGTTAACCCTTCAACAGTAATATTATTTTTAAACGAAAACTTTTCAAAAACTTGCATCGTCTCACCTACTATTATATTGATTCATCGTTTTATCAATTCCTTCTTGAATAAAAGAAACAATAATTTGCTTAAAAAGATCATACTGACTCTCTATTACAGTTAAATCGCTTTTTGCAAACCGTCCCAAAACATAAGTAGCCGTATCTAAAGAACGATCATGTCCTACGCCAATTTTTAATCTCGAAAAATCCTCAGAATGTAAATTTTCAATAATAGATTTAATTCCATTATGTCCTCCAGAAGAACTATGAACTTTTAACTTATATTTACCAAGAGGTAAATCTAAATCATCCTGAATCACTAAAATATCTTGAGGCAAGATCTTATAATAACGACTTATCTTATGAACACTTATACCAGATAAATTCATATAAGTTAAAGGTTTCACAAAAAGTACTTCTTCATCAGCTAAGTTCTCTTTGCATATCATAGCCTGAAACTTTTTCTCAACTTCAAAATCCAGTCCCAAAGAATCAAGAACCATAAAACCAACATTATGTCGTGTCTTTTCATATTCTTTACCAGGATTTCCTAAACCAACAATCATTTTCATAATTAACCCTCAATTCTTAAATATATTTTGATATGTTTGAACATTTTGAATAGATATAGGTGGATATACCTTTGTTCCAAATTTACCATTTTTTACTAAAGAAACCAAAACAATAATTGGTGCTTCTTCAATTTTAGAATGAACAAATTGTATTTTTTTTATGCCTAAATGATACCTATGAGCATAAACAATAATCTCATCGAGACGCGAAGGAATATGTACTAAATAAAATCTTCCTTTATCTTTTAATAAATAACTTGCTATCCGTATTAATTCTTCTAAATGAATAGCAATTTCATGTCGTGCAATACTTTTTAAAGAATTTTGATTCACAAAATCAGGATTATGATAAGAAAAATAAGGTGGATTAGACAAAACAACATCAAAATTATTTCCCGGGAAATAATTTCCTAAATCAACTACATTAATATTTAATAGAGAAATGCTATCTTGCATCTTATTTTCTATTACAGATTGCACACCTAAATCATAAATTTCTTTCTGTAATTCAACACCAATAATCTTTTTTTGATATTTATAATGCAACAATATAGGAATAACCGCATTCCCTGTGCACAAGTCAATAATTTGCTCATCACTTTTTCGAATGGTCGCGAATTCAGCTAGCAAAATCGAATCCAAAGAAAACTTAAACCCCTCTTCATATTGATAAATTTGTAAATTAGGATAATCAAACAACCAATTAAGCTGCTTCTTCATCATCTAAAGTAATCTCCTTAATCTCTTCATGAATTAATACTTTATATTTACGATTTAAAATATCAATAGAAACGACTTTACCTACTCCAAAAGAAGTTTCTATTTCATCGCCAACAGCAGGCATACCCACACTACTTTTTGTATATTGTTCATCTTCATAGGCTAAACAACACAAAAGACGACCACAAGCACCATTAATTTTCGAAGGATTTAAAGCCAAATTTTGATTTTTAGCCATCTGCATCGTCACTGACTCCAAATGAGTTAAACAACTAGCACAGCATAATTTACGACCACATATTCCTATGCCACCTACATACTCTGCTTTATCTCTCGCTCCCACTTGACGAAGTTCAATACGCGTATGATAAACCGCGGCTAAACGTTTAGCTAACTCACGAAAATCAACTCTTTCATCCGCATAAAAATTAAATAAAAGTTGTTTCCGATCAAATGTAAAACTAGCATGAATAAAATTCATATCTAAATCGAGTTCTTTACTAAATAAACGAGCCTTTTTTAAAGCCTCTTCTGCATCTTTGAGATTTTTTAAATATTGCTCATAATCCCTTTTTGTCGCGATTCGCAAAATAGGCTTCAATTCATTTTCATAACTCAAAACTTTATTTTTATCTAAACGTGTAACAACTCGTCCAAATTGTAAACCTTTTTCCGTCTCAACAATTACAGTTACACGATTAGGAATACGTAAATTTCGACCATTAAAATAATAAACTTTTCCCTTATCTTGAAAAACAACTCCATATATATTCATTTGATCACCAACTTTCTAAAACAAATCGATCTAAAACTAAAGAAATATTCAAATTATAATTTAATTCATCAATAATTTGGGCCACTAAATTTAGTTGCTTGAGCAAATACTCCGGTCCCTTTTTTAATAAAACTTGTAAATCTCTATATTCTTCTTTTATAGCTACTTTTTGATAACTAGCTAAATAATAGTTTTGATAAATATCTAACAGTACTTGAAAAAATAAAATAACATCTTTTCTTTCTTTCAAAAAAGAAACTAAAACGTCTTTATTATACAATAAAGCCTCATCTTTCACAAATAAAACCTCTTGAAGATAAGAAATAGCCTGCTCTTTTAACTCATCAGAAACGATAAAAGCTGGTTCCTGATAATAATCTAACAACACTTGACAACGACTTTTAATCGTCTCAATAACATTTTCTTTATTATTAGTAAGAAAAAATCCTAAAATGGCATCTTCTGGTTCTTCTAAAAATTTAAGCATCGTATTCGCACTAGCAGAATTTAAAAACTCCGCACCCATAATAATATAAACGTTATATTTAGAAAAAGTAGGTTTTGTTTGAAAAGCCTTTTTTAAATCCAAAATCTGTTCTTTTCGAATATTTTGTCCATCAGGATAAATAGTTATAATACTAGGTAAAGACTGTGTATCAATTAAATGACATAAATTACACTCTTTGCATCCATCTTGATATGTAGTTGGACAATTAATTCTTTTTAAAAACTCAAGTATATTATGATAACATTTTTCTTTATCATTTGTTTCAAGCAAAAAAGCATGAGCAAGTTTATTCTCATGGTATGCATGAATTAAATTTTGAAAAACAGAATTTTCCACTACTTCTTCACCTGTTCTTATTTTACTATAAAATACAAAATAATTAAAGATGAAAGGCCTGGAACACCCAATAAAGTTACGATGCCAACCGTAATTAAATTAATAGGAATACATATTTGTAAAGACGAAATAAAATAATTTAAACCATAAAGCATTAAAAATGAAAGAACAATTTTTTTTACGACCATAGCTACCTTTTTTATCATAAGCATCACTCATTTAAAGATATGAAAAAAATCGGCAATTTATTCCGATATAATTTTTCGATCAAACAACGCTTTATCCAAAGTCATCATATCCAAATATTCAATTTCAGCTCCCATTGGCAAGCCATAAGATAAACGACTAATAGTAACAGGCTTCTTTTGAAAAATCGTTTTAATATATAAAGTGGTTGTTTCCCCTTCAATAGAACTTTTTAAAGCCAAAATAATTTCAGGATTTTCTAACTTTTCAACCCGTTTTACCAAAGAAGCCAAATTAATGTCATCTGCTCCAATATTCAACATAGGTGAGATTAACCCATTTAAAACATGATAAACGCCATGAAAATTACCAACTCTTTCAAAAGCAAAAGCACTTTTATAATCTTCCACAACACAAATTAAATTAGGATTGCGACTTTCATCCGCGCAAATATCACAAACTTCCTGATCTGTTAAATTACCACAGATAGAACAAGGATGTAAATGCTTTTTAGCATTTATAAAAGATTGACTTAATAGTTCAACATCTTCTAAAGGCATATCTAAAAGAGCCAAAGCCATTCTTTCAGCACTTTTATCTCCAACACCAGGAAACTTTTTAAAAGCTTCAATTGAGGCTTCTAAATCTTTAGGATACACTTCCATATTACATTAAACCATCCAACATACCAGCATATTGTCCCATTTTAGCTTGGAATTCTTGATCAATTTTCTGTAAGGCATCTTTTGTTGCTAAAACAATAAAATCTTCTAAAAGTTCAATATCAGAAGCATCCAATTCTTTTTTATCGATCTTACAACGAACCATTTCTTTTTTTCCATTTAAAGTAACTTCTACAAATTCATATTTCCCGGGAAATAATTGGGCATTTAATTCTTCTTTTTTCTTTTGAATATCCCTTTGCATTTTTTGGGCTTGTGCCATAATACTTTGCATATTCATTTTAAAAACCTTCTTTCTAAACAATTTCTATTTTATCATGATTAAACACATTTGTAACAATTTCTTCAATATCTGACTTTATTTGTGGTTTTAAATTTTCCAAACTTTCTTCACTAATTAAGCTATAACTTCCTCCACTTTTAATCGTTTTAGCATAAATTTGCCTTTCTTGATTCCACTTTTCCTCACTTAACGCAATAAAATGTACTTTATGACCAATTAATGGCTCTAAATCATCAAATAAAGCTAAATTTTTATTAACTAAATGTACTGTACTTTCTAATTTTGCAGTTAAAATAGCATAATCAGAAGAAGCAGCAACCACCTGTGTATCCAACAAAAATGATTTTAAAGTTGCATCTAAATTCAAATCGTCCTTCAGTGAAGGCCACAACTTATGTAGAGTAAGTAAATTTTCTTTTTTAGCACCTGCAAAACAATTATTTAAACGAATTTTGATCAATTCTTCCAAATAAGTATCATAATTAGCTTCTGTTTTTGCTGGCAATTCTGAAGATTCCTTAATTTCCTCTTCTTTCTCTACTTCTTCCAATTTTTGTTCTTTTATAGGAACAGTTTCCTTTTTCTTTAACTGAGCTTTTTCAAGAATCTTATCCACATTTTCCATATAGTTATCCACATTTTTTTCTTTTTCTTTTGGCTTATCAAAAGAATCCAACAACAAGATTTCTATCAAAGTAAACGGATTAATTTGAATATTAATTTTATTTAAACAATCATTTAAGGAAAAAACAAGTTGTTTCACCTGATCATAAGTAAAATTTCCATTATATGTATTTGTACGAATTTGCACTGCAATTGTCGATAACTCTTGAATCACTTTCTTAATAAAAACTTTATAATCAGAAGAAGTATTTTGCAGTTCAACAATACTTTCATGAATCTTATTCACATCTCGATTTGCAACTGCAGTAAGTAATTCACGAATAAATTGTAAAGAAATAGAACCATAATTAGCCAATAATTTATCTAAAGTAATCTTTTCCGCACTACTGGCTAATTGATCGAGTAAACTTAGAGCATCACGCATTCCACCTTCAGATAAATAAGCAATTTCAGTAACTGCATCATCTGTAATATCAATTTTTTCTTCTTGACAAACATATTTAATCTGACTGATTAGATCCTCTAATGAGATTTTCTTAAAATTAAATCGCTGACAACGAGACAAAATGGTAATTGGAACACTTTCTACATTCGTAGTTGCCATAATAAAAATAGCATGCTGAGGTGGCTCCTCAAGTGTTAATAATAAAGCATTGAAAGCACTTGTCGTCATCATATGTACTTCATCGATAATGTAAATTTTATATTTTCCTTCAGTTGGTGCAATTTTAACATTATTAATCAATTCACGAATATCATCAACACCATTATTAGAAGCAGCATCAATTTCAATAATATCAGGACTATTATCAAAAGCTAAACAACTTGGACACTTACCACAAGCCTCACCATTTTGCACATTTTGACAATTAATGGTTTTAGCAAAAACTTTAGCCGTACTTGTCTTACCAGTTCCTCTAGGTCCCGTAAACAAATATGAATGAGCAATTTTATTATGAATAATCGCATTTTGAAGCATTCTAATCGTATAATCTTGACCAATAATATTTTTAAAACAATTCGGGCGATATTTCCGATACAAAACTTTATATTCCAAAGAAAACCCCACCTTTAAACAGTATATAATGTATTATATCACAGATTTATCTTTTATTTTTAAAAAAAGATGAAAACATTTTTTGATACATTTGTTCGTAATTATTTACATTTACTTTACACAATTTGCTATTAGAAAACTCTTTTTTATAATCTAATTTATCTAATAAGTAATAAACTTGACCAATTCTAGCCTGTTTTATAACAGATTCACACATTGAACAAGGTCTTAGTGTCACATAGAGCTCACAATCGCTTAAATTCCATCTCTTTAGCTTTTTTGAAGCCTTAATAATGGCATTTATCTCCGCATGCCCCAAAACATTATGTTTTTTTTCACGATTATTATGAGATTTAGCTAAAATTTTACCATTTTGCACAATTACAGCTCCCACTGGCACATCAGAATGTTTATAACTAATTTCAGCTTGCTTCAAACATATCTCAAATATTTCATCCATAAAAACCTCCACAAAAAAAGTGCACACAAACAGGGATTGACGTGGCTGCTATCTTCCGATCCTGACCAGATTACAATATATTTGTTGCACATACAAAGGATATCAAATTAACTACTAAAAAGCAAGCAGTTTTTCAACATTTTATAGTTTCACGTGAAACATAGTTACACACATACTAATAATTTTCTGAAAATATTTCAAAATTTTTATCAAACAAAACATATAAATTAAATTTTTATAAAATATATTTACTTTTTCAATATTTAGTTTAAAAATATGTTTCACGTGGAACATTGAGTTATTCACTTTTGATTTTTTTTAGATTATTTTTTTGAAGATATTCTTCTAAATTTAATTTTTTGCATTTTTTTATTAATTTTTATCCCATATGTTTCACGTGAAACGTAGTTATCAACACAATTTTAAAAATTTTTCTAAATATAAATAGGAATTGCTGACAAAATAATAGTTTTTAACACATAATATATGAGAATTATAAAAGTTTTTGCGTTCAAAAATGAAAAAAGATAAAAACATCAATAAAAAAATTTTATTAAAAAATAAATTTTATTTGTTTTTTATATGAATTTATGTTTAACATGCTTTAACCAACTATTACATCTAATGTTTCACGTGAAACATAGTTATAAACAATGCACATAGATTAAAAAATTAAAATTATTAAGTAATAATTTATAACAAATTAGTATTAATTTAAAAAATGATGTTCCACGTGGAACATAGTTAAGCACATTAAAAATAATTTTATAAAGTTACGTGCAAAAAAGTATTGCATAAACATATAAATTGAAGCTATTTATAAAAAGATTCATTTTAAATTGCAAATTAGATCTATAGTGTTTCACGTGAAACATTGAGTTATTCACTTTTGAATTTTTCAAAATTATTTCCCGGGAAATATTCTTTAAATAAATTCAAATAAGTTATCAACACATTTTTTTATGTTTCACGTGAAACATAAAAAAAGAATCATTCTATTCTGATTCTTTTTCATTATTATCTTCAACTATTTCTTCATCATTAATTTCTTCTTCTAACTTCTTATCTTCATGATCAACAATACTAATAGTCGCGACACTTTGATTATCCTTCAAATGAATCAATCGAACACCCTGTGTAACTCTTCCTAAAGTTGAAATTTGATCTAAAGGTAATCTTATTAACATACCAGTATTAGTAATAATTACTACATCACAATTGTCGCCTATTAACTTAAACGAAGCAATAGAACCATTTTTATCGGTAATATTTAATGCTTTGACGCCCTTACTACCACGACTTGTTTGTCTAAATTCTTTTACGAATGTTTGTTTGCCATACCCTTTTTCTGTAACAATTAAAATTTTATCATCATCTGTAGCTATTTCAACGCCAATACAAGTATTACCATCTAAATTAATACCACGAACACCACTAGCAGTTCTTCCCATCACTCGTAATAAAGATTCATTAAACTTAACAATACGACCAGCACTAGAACCTAATAAGATTTGATCTGTTCCCTTAGTCTTTCTAACACCAATCAATTCATCGGAATCACGCAACGTAATACAAATCTTTCCATTAGTTCGAATATTATCAAATTCCTCAATCGCAGTTTTCTTAACAACGCCTTTACGAGTAGCAAACAACAAGTATTTTGCTTCATCGTCCTTTGTAATTTTAATCAACGAATTAATAGATTCATCTTTATCGATTTGCAATAAGTTGATAACTGGAATACCTTTTGATTGTCGACTAAACTCAGGAATTTCATAACCTTTTAAACGGTATACTTTACCTTTGTTTGTGAAGAACAACACATAATCATGAGTGGATAAGTTGATTAAATGCTCAACAAAGTCCTCATCATTAGTCGTCATACCTTTAACACCAACACCACCACGATTTTGTGATTTAAACGTATCCGTTGTTGTTCTTTTAATATAACCTTTATTAGTTAAAGCAATCATAACATTTTCTTCCGGAATTAAAGATTCATCCTCAATATATTCAATTGCCGTCATATCAATATCAGTCCGACGTTCATCTGCATATTTTTCCTTAATTTCCAAAAGTTCAGCACGAATAATAGCTAATACCTTCTCATCACTTGCTAAAATAGCCTTATATTCTTCGATTTTCTTTAATAATTCATTTAACTCAGCTTCAATTTTATCACGCTCTAAACCAGTTAAACGACGTAAACGCATTTCAAGAATAGCTTCAGCTTGAACATCATCTAAACCAAATCTACTTATTAATTTTTGCTTAGCCTCATCATCAGTAGCAGATTCTCTTATCGTTTTAATTACTTCATCAATATGATCTAAAGCAATTTTTAAGCCTTCCAAAATATGAACACGAGCTTCAGCCTTTTGTAAATCAAATCTTGTTCTACGAATAATAATTTCTCTTTGATAATCAATATATTTAACTATAATATCTTTTAAAGGTAAAACTACCGGAGTTTTTTGATCTAACATTAAAAAATTAATTCCATATGTAGTTTGTAATTGAGTATGCTTATATAAATTATTTAATACCACATTAGCATTGGCATCTCTTTTTAAATAAATAACAACTCGAACAGGATTTTCAAGATTAGATTCTTCATGCAAATCACTGATGCCATCTAAAACTTTATCGCGAACTAACTCACCAATACGTGATTGAAATTCAGCCTTATTAACTTGGTATGGAAGTTCGGTAACGATAATTCTTGATTTACCATTTGTTTCTTCAATTTCTACTCTACCCCTAATGGTAATAGTACCTTTTCCTGTTTCATAAGCTTTTTTAATACCACTATTGCCTAAAATAGTTGCACCGGTTGGAAAATCAGGTCCTTTTATATATTGCATCAATCCAGCAGTATCAATATCTGGATTATCAATATAAGCTACACATCCATCAATAACCTCTCCTAAATTGTGAGGCGGAATATTTGTGGCCATACCTACAGCAATACCCATAGTACCATTTACTAAAATATTTGGAAATCTACTAGGTAAAATTTCTGGTTCTTTCTCTGTTTCATCAAAATTTGGAGCAAAATCAACCGTATCTTTGTTAATATCTCTTACCATTTCTAATGATAATTTAGAAAGTCTTGCTTCTGTATAACGCATAGCTGCCGCGCCATCGCCATCTAAATTACCAAAGTTACCATGGCCATCAACAAGCATATATCTAAAACTAAATGGTTGAGCCATCCGCACCATAGCATCATAAATAGAGGAATCACCATGAGGATGATATTTACCCATGACATCACCAACAATACGAGCACTTTTACGGTGTGGCTTATCAGGAGTGTATCCAGATTCATACATTGAATATAAAATACGACGATGAACTGGTTTTAAACCATCTCTAAGATCAGGAAGTGCACGAGCCATGATTACACTCATTGAATATCGAATAAAAGAAGTTTCTACTTCATTAACAACATTATTTTCTACAATTTTATCCATTTCCTAACACCTCCTTAAATATCCAAATTCTCAGCATATTGAGCATTCTCTTCAATAAAAGTCTTCCTTGGACCAACATCTTCACCCATTAAATCAGAAAAGACTTTATCTGCACTCATAGCATCATCTACTGTTATTCTTCTAAGTACACGGTTTTCAATATGCATCGTTGTTTCACGCAAATCTATGGCATCCATCTCTCCTAAACCTTTAAAACGATTTACTATAGGTTTAGCATTTGGTGGTAAAGAAGCTCGATATTCTGCTAATTCTTCATCTGTTTGTACATATTTAATTGTTTTTCCATATACAACTTTGTACAAAGGAGGTTGAGCAGCATACACATGTCCTGCTTCGACAATAGGTCGAAAGAAACGATAAAATAACGTTAATAATAAAACTCGAATATGATCGCCATCAACATCGGCATCTGTCATAATTATAATTTTATGATAACGTAATTTGGATAAGTCAAATTCTTCACCAATACCTGTACCAAATGCTGTGATAATAGTTCGAATCTCTTCGTTAGCCAATGCCCGATCAAGTCTAGCTTTTTCTACATTCAAAATTTTACCACGCAAAGGCAAAATGGCTTGAGTAGCTGGAATTCTTGCATCCTTTGCAGATCCACCTGCACTATCACCCTCGACTAAGAAAATTTCAGAAATAGATGCATCTTTACTTGTACAATCAGATAACTTTCCTAAAGTATTAAAACCATCTAATGCTGTTTTTCTTCTTGTTAATTCTCTCGCCTTTTTAGCTGCAAGTCTCGCTCTTGAAGCCGTCATACACTTTTCCACAATTGCTCTAGCCGCATCAGGATTTTCCATTAAAAAACGTTCTAACCCATTGCCAAATACATCACTAGCAATCTTCTTAACTTCACTATTACCAAGTTTTGTTTTAGTTTGACCTTCAAACTGTGGATTAGGATGCTTACAAGAAATAATCATAACGACACCTTCACGAACATCATCGCCCGTTAAACTATCATCATTATCCTTTAAAAACTTATTTTGCTTAGCATAATTATTAATTACTCTTGTTAAAGCCTGTTTAACACCATCTTCATGAGTTCCACCTTCTGTTGTATGAATATTGTTAGTAAAAGAATAAATCGCAGGATTATAACTATCATTATATTGCATAGCTACTTCGATTAATACATCATCTTCTCTTCCTTCAACATAAACAATATCATCAAATAAAGGCTGTTTATTTTTATTAAGCATCTGAACATACTCAATAATTCCACCATTGTAATGAAAGATTTCCTTTTTTTCATCTTCTCGTTCATCAATTAAGGTAATCCGAATTCCTTTATTTAAAAAAGCCATTTCTTGTAACCGTTTATATAAAGTATCCCAGTTATAAACAGTCGTTTCAAACATCGTTGGATCCGCATGAAAAGTAACGGTTGTTCCCGTTCGATCAATATCACAATCATCAATGACTTTCAAAGGCTCCACTGGATGTCCACCATTTTCAAACCGTTGAAAATAAACTTTACCGTCGCGATATACCCGTACTTCAAGCCAATCAGATAACGCATTAACTACACTAGCACCAACACCATGAAGACCACCAGATACTTTGTAGCCTCCGCCACCAAATTTACCGCCAGCATGTAACACAGTAAAAATGGTTTCAATAGTCGATAAACCCGTTTTTGCATTCATTCCTGTTGGCATACCACGTCCATCATCTTTAACAGTTATAACATTACCTTTTAAAATTTCAACCTCGATATCATCACAGTAACCGGCCAAAGCTTCATCCACTGCATTATCCACAATTTCCCAAACCAAATGATGTAATCCAGCTTCATTCGTATTACCAATATACATACCTGGTCTTTTTCGAACTGCTTCAAGACCTTCTAATACTTGAATATCACTATCACCATAATGCTTAGCATTCTCTTCTTTCATGTTCACTCTCCTCCACAACTTTTCCACTTGAAATACATATTTGCTTATATGAAAAAGAAGTCAAAAAAGAAAATCTTTCTAAATCAGTAGTTGTAATAAATGTTTGAATATCTTTTTTCAAAAATTGTAAAATATTTGCAATTTTTTCCATATCTAATTCACTAAACAAATCATCTAGTATTAAAATCGGATAAACATCTTTTAATTGTTTAAATATTTCCATTTCACTGAATTTATAGGCAATTATAGCGTTTTTTTGCTGTCCCTCACTGCCATATTCCTTCAAATCTCTCCCTTTTATTACAAATTTAAAATCGTCGGTATGTACCCCAATATTTGTTTTTCCAAAACTCAAATCTTTAGATAACATCTCTTGATATAATGATCGAATTTCTTCTTTGTGAATATCTTGAAAAGAAGAAACATATACAAACTCTAAATCAGATAAACCTGTAATTTTTTGATAAAAATCACTTAAATACTGATTTAAATATTGCACAAATTCTTGACGCATTTGATAAATTTTAAACCCAACATCAATTAATTTATCAGTTAAAATATCCAAATAATCACTTGAAGAATTACCATTTAAGAGCATTTGTTTTAGATAAGCATTACGTTGCTTTAAAATCCGATTATATTCATTTAAATAACGTACATATTCTAAATGTAATAAGGAAATAGAAATATTAATTGTTTTCCGCCTGGTACTTGGAGTATCTTTAATAAAGCGCAAATCATCTGGATGAAATAAAATAATAGGAATTTTAAAAATATAATCAGAAAGTTTTGCCACTTTATTATGATTAATTAAAACCTTCTTACCATCTTTACTAATTAAAACTTGGTAATTTGTCGTATATTTCCTTGTAACATTTCCTTCAATTTTACACATTCCAGACTGCAAAGCTATCAGTGTTTTATCCCCTCCTAAGCGAAAGCTTCGTGTAAGACCTAAAACATAAATAGCTTCTACTAAATTTGTCTTCCCCACCCCATTCTTTCCATAAATAAGATTAAGATGCGGATGAAAAGATATTGTTAATTGATGATAATTTCGAAAATTATACAACTTTATAGAATCAATTTTCATATTTTTGCCCCTTAATTTTTATTTATAGAAAAAATATAGGTATACTAATACTCCTATACCTATATACATTATA
>CALVJI010000015.1 GCA_944332105.1 uncultured Bacilli bacterium | reverse complement strand
GCAAGTAGTAAAATACAAAAAAACTAGATTTTATCTAGGATTGCGAGGAATTTTATTTCAAAACTGTCAAACTAGGGTGATTGAGTCCTACTACATCTAAAACTAAGAGTAAAAAAAGACTAATAAAAAGTAACCAAAAAGTTTTTTTCCATTGTTTTATTTTCCGCATAGTCATTCCTTCTTTAACCGTATTATATCATTGGGCGTTTAAAAACTAAAGAGAAAAATACATTTTAAAAGATTGAATTTTTAGCCGTACTATGCTAAACTTATTTTAAGAATAGGAAGTGGGCAACATGTTTACAGAGTATGACTATGCAAATCAGCCTATCGTCGATATTGTCAATGATATGTTAATCGATGCTGCAAAAAAAAGAGCGAGTGATATTCACTTTGATCCAACACCAACAGTTTTAAATGTACGTATTCGTGTCGATGGTGAACTAGTTTTATATGCCACCGTTCCTGAATCAGTCAAACGAAACTTAATCACCCGAATCAAAATTATCTCTGGCATGAACATTACCGAATCACGCGTTCCTCAAGATGGGGCGATTAAAATGGATACTGGTGAAAAAAATATTGACTTTCGTGTCTCTAGTCTCCCCATTGTTTATGGTGAAAAAATCGTTATTCGTCTTTTAGATTACTCGGAAAGTGTCGCTTCCATGGACTCTTTAGGATTTTCCGAAGCCAATCTAGAAAAAGTGTTAAAAGCTATCCAAAAACCAAACGGAATCATTCTGGTAACTGGAGCTACCGGAACTGGTAAATCAACCACTGTATATTCTATTTTACAACATTTAAATACCATTTCCACAAATATTATCACTGTTGAAGACCCAGTCGAAATGAAAATTCCTGGTATCAATCAAGTTCAAGTTATGTCCGAGATTGGTTTAACATTTGCAAGTGCCCTTCGTTCCATCTTGCGACAAGACCCAAATATCATAATGATCGGTGAAATAAGAGATAACGAAACAGCTCGTATCGCTGTCCGTGCTAGTATCACCGGACACTTAGTATTATCAACAGTCCATACCAATAACTCACTTACAACGATTGAACGTTTAGTCGACATGGAAGTTGAACGATACCTCCTTGGTAGTGCGCTTGAAGCGATCATTTCTCAAAGACTTTGTAAAAAACTATGTCCAAAATGCCGTACATCTAGACCAACTACAGATTATGAAAAAAGAGTTTTTAAAACAGCTTTAGGCTTAGACATCGATAATATTTATAAACCAGTCGGCTGTGACTCATGTTATCAAGGCTACTCAGGGCGTATCGCCCTTCACGAAGTCTTAATATTAAATCAAGATATTCGAGATGCTATTGTCAATAATGAACCAAAAGAAGTAGTTCGGGATTTAATTTATCAAAGTGGCAACACCACCAGCATATTAGATGACGGTTTAATTAAAGTAATTAATGGTTTAACAAGTTTCGAAGAAGTTTTACGTGTCATTGATATTGAAGATGATTTAGGTGAAGAACAAAAAGAATTAAAAAATGCCATCATTGGCAAAAAAGATAAAGAAGAACCAAAAAAACAAGAAGACCCATCTTCCCTAGAAACATTAGAAATATTATAAAAGAGGATTCTAAAAACAGAATCCTCTTTTTAAAACAACGCAAGTATCCAAGAAAACTTTTCATAAAATAAAAAGACAATACATAATGCTGAGATAAGAAAAGGTCCATAAGGAACTTCATGCGAAGAATCGGTAAGTAAACTAAAAGTAGCGTACGGCAAAGCTAAAAAAGCAGATAAAATAAGTACCATAAAGCCATACGGTAAAGAAACCGTAAGTCCTATTACAAACGACAACTTAATGTCCCCGCCACCTAAAGCATCTCTCTTAAAAATTTTCTTTCCTAAAAAGGCAATAAAAAGCATAAATAAAAATAATAAAACACCATCTAAAACACTATATAAAGCCGTTTTTAAATCATAGTAATATACTTGTAAAAAGAAAATAGCGATTGAAGAAATAACTAACGGTGAATCAAGAATAATCATATAAGTGAAATCACTAATAAAGATTAATACTAACAAGGAAATAAGAAATAGCGAGACATAAAATTTGTATGAAAAACCAAAGTAAAGGAAAGCCCCTAGAAACAACGATCCAGTTACTACTTCGGCTATAAAGTTATAAATAGGAATTTTATGTCCACACTTCAAACATTTTCCCCTAAGAAAAAGATAGGAAAAAATAGGTATCAATTCATACCATTTTAACGAATGATTACAATAAACGCAATGGCTTCCCGGCTTTAAAATCGACTTTCCTTCCGAACCTCTTGTTGCCAAAACACAGTAAAAAGAAGCGAGAATGCTTCCTAAGATAAAAAACATAATACCATAAAAAACGGTCATATACCCACCTACATATCAATTTCGTTCATTACACCAAACATTGGTACAAGAACAGCCAAAATAATACCACCAACAACTAATGCCAAGAAGGAAATCATAATTGGTTCAATAAAAGATTTTAAAGAATTAACCAAACTACGATGCATCTCTTGATAATAAGAACTTACTTTAGACATCATTTCAGCCAATTTACCAGTTGATTCACCAGTAACAATCATATAATAAGCCACATCAGGAACAGCCCAATGATCTTTAAAAGCTGCACTTATCTTGTCGCCTTTAACAATATTATTAATCGTATTATACATGATTTCTTTATAAATTTCATTATTTGTAATTTTACTTAAAATATCAATACTTTCTGTAATGAAAACATTATTTTTTAACAACGAAGAAAATGTTTTTGAAAAAATCGTCATCTCATTATATTTAATAATGTTTCCAATAACCGGCAATTTCATAGCAAAAGTTTGCATACTCTTACGAAAAGCTTTAACTTTCTTATAAGCCATCACCAAAACAAAAACCACAATAATAACAATTAATAAAATATTCATAATATTAGTTTGTAAATAATTACTCAAATTTAAAACAAATAACGTAATACCAGTAATCTCGGCATTAGCACTTTCATAAATTCCAACAAATTGAGGAATTACATAAATCATAATAAAAGTAACTACAGCCAAACTGAAAATCATAATAACAGTTGGATAAGTTAAAGCCGAAACCATTTGCTTTCTTGTTTTTTCAATTTCCTCATAATAATTAGCCATATCATCTAAGGTTTCTTCAAGCTCCCCTGTTGCTTCAGCAGCTTTAATCATATTGATTAATAAGGTTGGAAACATTCCACCTTGTTTTTCTAAGGCAACAGAGAAAGACTCACCCATGGTTAATTCGTAGATAATCGATTGAAAAGCTCGTTTATATTGACCTTTCTTATTCATTTGTTGATTCAAAATTCGAATCGCTTCAGCTAATGGAATACCACTTTTCAAATAAGTCGATAATTGGGTCAACCAAAAAAGCAAATCTTTTGTCTTTAACTTCGCCCCAAAAATACTCGCTTGACCATATAAAAATTCAATTGTCTTACTTGTTTCAATTTTATATACATCGTAACCATCTTGTACTAAAAAAGTATGAACATCCAATTTAGAAAAACCATTCATAACTCCCTTTTCAATCTTGCCATCTTTCTTAGCCACAAATTGAAAAACGCGTGAATCCTTACTTCGAATCTTACCAGGTCCTTGTAAATCTTCTAATAATTTAAGCTTTTCTTTTTCTAAAGCAGCTGTCTTCTTTTGCATATATTTCGTGTTTTTCAAAAGATCATTTAAATCCATACTTAAAACACTTTTTTTCTTCTCATCATTTTTCTCTAAAGCGTACTTTGTTCCTTTATAAGCTTGATCAACTTTGCCACTGACTCTTCTCCATAAATTCGATGGCACATCCACAAAAACATAAACAAATCCTCGAATACTACATTTGCCAATATAAATCAAAATTTCCATAAAAATTTTAAAAGACATATATAAGCCAAGTCCTGGATATTTTAAAGGCTTTAACATTCCGTTATTTGTTCCAGCATCAACATTTTGATTCATAAGCCTACTCTCTTTCTATTCTTAAAAAAAGTATACCACAAATTCATTGTTTTGTTCAATAGCAGAAAAAAATTTAAGCAAAAATTCTTTTCAGTCCAACCAATTCTAAAGAATTTCTGCTTAATTTTAACTCGTTAAAGCAAAAACAATTTTATCCCACACGATATGGATTCGTTGGAGTTCCGTCTCCTGTGATGGATACATCTGCACGTAAATTAATGACAGGCCTTAAACATGTGGCATCCGTAACAAACCGATTAATAACGGTTCCAGTTTGATTAACATTAAAGACCATAGCACTCCACTGATCAGCGCCAAAAAGGAAAAATCCACCTGCTGACGTCATCGTCCAAAAACTACTGGCAATAGATAAATAAGAATTAGGTACAACAGGCTGTGAAGGATAAGTCGCATCAAGCACACCCACATTATGACCAGCCATAATAACCTCATCTAAACAGTTTGATTTTTCACAAAATAAAGATTGCATCTTGTAGTTGTAGTACTACTTGACTGATAACTTGAATAATCACCAACAAAACTCCATGTCGTATAATCCCAACTTGGAATGACTCCATTTGTACAACTTGAAGCATTAGTATCCAAAGTATACTCAGTATTCTGTAAAGGTGCATTTTGACTAGCCACGCCATCTATATAGTAAGCAAAATAAATATCCCCTGGACTTTTTACATTTCCTTCCATTAAATTATATATTTCTTTGCTTTCAAAGGAAGCAAAGGAAATATAAAAAAATACACCAGCAATCAAAAAAATACAAGCAACTGTAAAAATAAGAATTCCCGTTTTTTTCACATTTTTCTCTTTAAACTTTTCTAAGCCCAAATTCATGGCCTCATTTGCCTCATCTTGATGACGTTTCCCAAATACTTTGGATATATATTTTCTCATTTTTTAGCTCCTCTACTCTATTTTTATCTAAAAAAATCATATCACAGCATATTCTATATTTCCAATATTTTTGAAAAAAAACAACACGTTTTAAAAATTTACTCTAAACATTCATCATCTAGGCTTTTTTTTACATATACTATAATAAAGAAAGAAGATGATCCTATGTTTCCCAATATCGCGAGAAGCGGCCTTACGTTACCAAAAGTTCTAACTGGAGTTCAAAAAACTTTAAATATTGCAAATCAAATTATTCCATTATATGTTCAAGTAAAACCGATAATTAAAAATGCTCAAAGTGCTTTTTCTGTCGCGAAAGAACTACTAGCTCCTACTCCAGCTAAAACAGAAAATATTTCTTTATCCGAACCTTCAAATCCGAATACAACCATAAAAAAACAAGACGTTTCTTTAAACAATCCTGTCTTTTTTCTCTAAATATTCTGTTAAATAAGCAAGTATTTCTTTCACACTTTCTTGTTTATAGGCCGGCACTTTAGATAACAACGAAGTATATTTCTGATACAAGTATTCATAGTACTCTTGATTATGGACATCATAAAGACCTAAAGCATATTGAGACTTAGACAATACTTGATTTCCTTTCAGATAGCACATCACTACATAATAATGTTTTCGTTCTTTAACAATCTTCTCACCAACTAAGCGATATCCAATCTGATTCATAAATGCTCGCAGCTGAGATAAATGGTTATTCGTTTGTACAATAATTTTACGAATGGATTGCAACTTTTCTGGTTCACATAAAATATGTTTAATCGTCGCTGTACCCATACCTGCAATTACTAAGGTATCATAAGACCTCGGATCGACTTTTTCTAAACCATCACTTAAAAGAGTATCAATTACATTTGTTAAATTCTCTTTAAAAATATTTTGTTTAGCAATAGCTAGAGCATTTTGATGAATATCAGTTGCCAGTATTTTTTTAGAACCCAACTTAGCCATATAAATAGGAATATAAGCATGATCTGTTCCAATATCGATAAACCGATCAAGTGGTGTTAGAAAATCACTTATAGCTTGTAATCGCGCATCTTTCATCTAATCTGTCAAAAAATCCTTTAATCTCTTAGCACGTGATGGATGACGAAGTTTCCGTAAGGCCTTGGCTTCAATTTGTCTTATTCTTTCACGTGTAACATTAAAACGTTTTCCTACTTCTTCTAAGGTATGACTGGTACCATCAATGAGACCAAACCGTAACTCAAGTACCTCTTGTTCACGTTCTTGTAAAGTTTCTAACACAGCTTTAATTTCTTCTTTTAAAATCTCATTCGTCGCATACTCTTCAGGAGTCATCGCATTAATATCTTTAACAAAATCACCTAAATGAGAGTCATCCTCTTCGCCGATTGGTGTCTCCAAAGACACAGGATCTTGACTAATTTTAATGACATCTCGTACTTTTTCAACACTAATACCCATTTTTTTAGCAAGCTCTTCTTCAGTTGGTTCACGATTGAGTTCCAAAGTCAATTGTCTTTGAATACGTGCCATTTTATTAATGGTTTCTACCATATGAACAGGTACACGAATCGTCCGTGCTTGATCAGCTAAAGCTCTAGTAATCGCTTGCCGAATCCACCAAGTAGCATACGTTGAAAATTTATATCCCTTATCATAATCAAATTTATCAACGGCTTTCATAAGACCGATATTACCTTCTTGAATTAAATCTAAGAATAAAAGGCCCCGACCAACATATCTTTTAGCAATCGAAACAACTAACCGTAAATTAGATTCAGCAAGTCGGTTTTTAGCTTCTTCATCACCATTTGCTACTCGAATAGAAAGTTCCATTTCTTCTTCTGGCGTCAATAGAGAAATCCGCCCAATTTCTTTTAAATACATTCGTACTGGATCATTGATATTAATATCTTTAGTAATCTCGGCATCATTTAAAATGATTGGCGCGCTCTCCCCATCTTTGTCGGCATTCTCATCATCTTCGCCAACAATCTGAATATTGTTTTCAATCAAACTATTATATAGATCATCCAAAGAATCATTGTCAACTTCTAAACCTTTCAAAGCAACCGCTAATTCTTCATACGTAATTTTTCCTTGATCTTTACCTTTTTTAATCAACTCATTTTTTCGTTCTTCAAAAGATTTAATTTCTTTTACTTTTTTAATCTTAGGCTTTTCTGGTTCTTTTTCTACTAAATCAATTTTTAACTTAACTACTTCCTCTTGAAATTTTTTAACCTCTTCTTCACTAACTTTACATTCTTTAGCAATTTCAATCACATCTTTAATTAAAATATAGCCATCAATTTTACCTTTCTCAATTAATTCATTTTTTTTCATCTCAAACTTAGTCATTATTTCACACTTCTTTCTATTTTCATTTCTTGAATTTTTTTCATCAATTCTACAATTTTATTGCCAATTCTTTCTTTTTCGTTCATATCACTGAGCTTTTTTTGTTCTTGCTTCAATTTTTGAACCTCATCCTCCCACATAATTTGTTTGATATTATAAATATAATCTGCAATACTAGTATCATCGATTTCATCATCTTTAATACTGGTAATTATTGTATTCATCTCTTGTTTTAAAGGACTTAATTCCACATAAGTAAGAAAGTCTGCAAAAGACATTTCTTTTTTATTTTCTGCATAATAAATAATTTCATTTGCAATTTTCCGGTAGTTTTCTTCTTTAAAATATCCTAATTTACTTTGATACATCTTGATATATTTCACGTCATTCATCATCGCGTATAACAAGTGTTCAACACTAATCTGATAACGATTCTTCTTCGCTTTCACAATTGGTTTTACTTCGATGGTTTCTGTAGTCTTTGGTTCCTTTAATTCACTTTTTAAAACCTCATAACTAAGATTAAATTCCTGGACCAATTTATTTAATACAACATCTACCGTGATCGGATCCGCATTTTCTAAGGAAGCCAAGACACTTTTAACATAGGACGCGAGTGCCGTCGCATCTGTTAAATCTTTATTCTCTTTTAAAGCTTCATATAAAAACTCTAAATAAGAAACTGGATGTTTTAAAGTATCCTGCATGACCTCAACACCACGTTTTAAAATATACTCATCTGGGTCTTTTTCGTTGGTAAGACGAATAACTAATACTTCAACTCCAGCATTTTTTAAAAGATTTCCATTTGTAATGGTTGCTAATTTACCCGCCTCATCATTATCAAACATTAAAGTGACCGGAACATGAAGCTTTTTCAATAATTCGATTTGTTCTTTAGTCATACTGGTTCCCATTAAAGCAATCGTATTTTTAAATCCACAGACATACATTCGAATCGCGTCCATATTTCCTTCAACTAATACCACATTTTTTAAAAGCCGAATCGCTTCTTTCGCCCGATGATAATTAAACAAAATATTGCCCTTGCGAAACAAAAAAGTCTCTCGACTATTTAAATATTTAGGTATCTTGTCTTTTTCATATACCCTTCCTGTATAGGCTACGACTTGCCCCGAGGCATCCTGTATAGGAAACAAAATTCGTTCATTAAAAACATCATTATATTCTTGATTTTTCTGATTGACTAACCCGAGTTCCAACATCTTAGTTTTAAGAATACCTTTTTTCTCTAAAAAATCCCGCAACTGATTGCCTTGAAAAGACAAACCAATTTGAAACTCCTGAATCATTTCATCAGTAATTCCTCGATCATGTAAATATTCTCTGGCTGTCAAACCAAACTCTGTATTCAAATTATTCTGATAAAACAAAGTAGCTAAATTCATAATCTCATATTCCTTAGCAAATTTACTAACAGGTTTATAATTAGCACTTATATTTAAAGAAATACCGATTTTTGCCGCGACTTTTGCAACCGCTTCAATAAAACTAATATTTTCATATTCACTAACAAACTTAAAAACATTGCCCGCAGCTCCACAAGAAAAACATTTATACATTTGTTTTTCTCTTGAAACACTCATACTAGGTGAATGATCTTGATGAAAAGGGCAAACCCCAAAATAATTCTTCCCTCGCATTGTAAGAGGAATATAATCACCAATGATTTCTACAATATCAGCTTGTTCTCGAATATGTGCGATTTCTTCTGGCGAAATCTTTGCCATAAACTCTATTCCTCCCTAAATATATATATTCCCGGCAACCTTCATTTTTCCTTTTTTTTATGCAAAAAAAATGCAAAATTTGCCGAATTTTTATAGGTATTTTACACAAATTTTACACTTTTTTCAAGAATTTATAAATTACAAATTGTCCAAGTTGAACAAGAAGGTATGCTACGTAAGCCCCATTGGTTAAATGGAAAAATTTACTAAAAAGAAAACAACAAATTCCTAAAATAATAGCATAACCATATTGCTCTTTTTTTAAAACTGGTGAATACTTATTTAACGGCGCAAAGAAAATCGCGACTACCCAAACATGACTATTTAGTAAATCTAAGATCAATGTTGTCGAAGAAGTAAGTATGGAATAGAAAAGAACCAATACAGCATAAGAAACAATAGTTAAAATAGGTATCTCTTTTTTATAATAAAAATCAGTACAAAAGACTGCAAAACAACCAAGTAAAAAGAGAATCGATGTAGTCCCTACATTGCCAACTGCTCTTCCTAAAAAAAGATCCAACGAGCCATAGGCATACGAAACACTACTCTCTACACTATTTTCATAAGTTCCCTGCAGCAAAACAGTAAACAATAAAATCGTACATATTTTAAACAAAAAAGTTTTAGATAAAGGAATCTTTTTTAAAAATGGGCTACATCCTAAAAAGAGCACCCACACTAAAAGATAAAGCCAAATAGGCATAGCAGGAGGCATAAGTAAACTAATAAATAGAAAAAAATTTAACTGATAAAATAAAGACCTTTTATGCAAAATATTCCAACCGACACCAACTAACACTGCTATTAACGGAAATAACAAAGGATACATTGCTTCAAAAAAAGAAAGATAACCCGTCATATAATAGGTAAAACCATTTTTATAAAAGCCATATAAACTCATCACAATAAAGAAAACGGTTAATAAAATATCTCGTCTCTTTGTTTGATTTTGATAATGCATTGCTTCATTCATTTTTCTCTTCTCCTAAATATGTTGCAAGTGGGATAAAACTAGGACAAATAAAAGTACACAAACCACAATGTAAACACTTTTCATTATTATATTTTCCTTTTGTTTTAAAACTATAATAGGGATTACACTTCATGGGACATATCTCAACACATTTGCCACATCTTATACACTCACTTGCTTCTACTTGCTTTTTCTTCATAAAATAAATTGCGCGAATTTCTTCAGTTAAAATTAAATTTTCTTCTCCATCACATAAAGTAGGCTTCATTAGTCCATTCAAAAATATACAATATTCTTTCTCTTTAAATTGAAACAATCCTTTAATATCAACTAAAGGAGTTCCGATCTTTACCTCGACAACCTGAGGATTTTTAATCGCATCTCCTGTTACAGTAATTAAGATTCGATCTTTTTTTCTCTCGCGAATAACATTTAGATACATATCGCTAATCATTTCTGTAGATACCACTACACATAATTCTGTTAAATGAATATATCGCTTTAAAATCTCTTCATTTCCTAACGGATAATAATCCGGTAATATTTTCAAGCAAAAATTAGGATATGTTCCTAAATACTCTTCAATAGCTTCAATACTCTCTCGATCATTTTCTTTTAAACAAATTGTAACTTTTGCAATATGAAAATAATCAGCTAATAAATCAAGCATTTGAAAAATCTCACTTGTTTGATATTTATGTATAAAAGTCTTATTGGCAATATAGGGTTCATCTTCAATCCCATTTAAAATAAGTTCATTTTTTCCTTGAAATAATTCCCAATGAATATCTGCATATTTTTGAATTCTAGCTGCAAAATTATCCTTTAAGATCACTGTTGTTTGATTAGAAACTCCGATATATTGATCTTCTTCACGAAAATCATTTTGAATAACCAAATAATCCTGTTCTTGCAATCTTTTAATTCCAACTATAGCGCCACTAACAGGACTATAAACTGTTTTTCCACGAAAAGAAAAAAGATTAGCCCCTTTTTTAATTTTCTGTTTTCTAAAATTCTCATAATCAGTAGACAGAATAGGTAAATAAACATAGTCTGGCTCTAAATACGAAGTAATACGACTACTAACTTTTATTGAAGTATCTTTTGAAAGTGTTATCAGTTTTTTCATACTATCCCTACCTATTACCCATTATAGACTAAAATAAAAGAAACAGCAAATAAAACCCGTCTAAATCTTCTTTTTTCCAAAGAAAAACCCTTACTCCAAAGAGTAAAGGTTTTTCTCTAAAATTGATGCAAAAGATTATTTTCATAACCCTTGCAAAAATATTATATACTACTTTTTTTTAAATTGCAACCCTAAATTCGACATTTTTTGCACAATTTCACACAATTTTTTTCCGTTTTTATAAATTTCGCTTAAATTCCTTAAATTCACTATTCATTTCTAACTCAGTTTTATCTAAAGCTTCAAACAATTTTTTCTGTTCACGGGTTAATTTAGTTGGCATCATTACTTTAATCACAACATATTCATCACCCTTACGTGAAGTGTTAGGAATTTTAAGACCTTTTCCTTTTAATTTATATTTTGTCCCTGACTGAGTGCCTGGTTTTATATCCATCATAACATTACCATAAATCGTTGGCACTTCTTTTTTAGCGCCTAATACAGCATCAGTAATCGTAATAGGAAGTACAATTGTTAAATCTTCTTCATCTCGTTCATAAAAATTACTTTCCTTAACATGAATTTCAAAATAAATGTCGCCATTTGGTCCACCATTCACACCAGCTTCACCTTTGCCACTAATGCGTAGCTGATGCCCTGTATTAACACCTTCAGGAATATGAATAGAGATGTTTTTTTTCTTACGTTCTTGACCCGTTCCACCACAATTTTTGCAGGTGGTTTTAAAGCTTCTTCCCTTACCATTACAACGTGGACAAGCCGTCCGACTTTGAATAACGCCAAACAAGCTTCTTTGTTCGGTAACAACATATCCAGAGCCCTTACAATAATCACAAGTTGTCTCATCAAAGCCACCCTTACCATGACACACTTCACAAGTATCATTTAAAGTAAGTTCAATATCTTTATCGACTCCAAAAGCAGCTTCCTCAAAAGTCAAATCAAGCCGAACCAAAGTATCTCTTCCTTTACGCGCTCTTGTGCTTGACGTGCTTCTACTTCCACCAAAGAAGTCACCAAAGCCACCGAAGCCACCAACATCACCAAAAACGCTACGCAAAATATCATTTAAATCAATATCACCTGGATCAAAACCACTAAAACCACCAGCACCACCATCAAAGGCTGCCGAACCAAATTGATCATATTGCCGTCTTTTATTCTCATCGGACAATACAGCATAAGCTTCCCCAATTTCTTTAAACTTAGCTTCATCACCGGTTTCTTTATTATCGGGATGATATTTCTTAGC
The DNA here is from genome assembly GCA_944332105.1 of uncultured Bacilli bacterium. GTDB lineage: Bacteria > Bacillota_I > Bacilli_A > RF39 > UBA660 > Ventrenecus. The sequence goes on along the minus strand of CALVJI010000015.1, from coordinate 7,678 downwards.
AAGTTTCCTAAAGGCAGATTTAATATCCGTAGCACTGGCATCTTTAGAAACACCTAAAACCTCATAATAATCTTTTTTATTCAAGAGACTCACCTTCTTTCTCTAAATTCTTTAATTGTTCTAGACAGTCTTTAATAAATGTAAAGGCTTTTTGAAAGGGTGCATCACTTGTTAAATCAATATCAACAAGTTGTAAAATATCTAAAGGATTTTTACTGCAACCACTCTTTAAAAACTGCAAATATTTAAAAACAAAGCCTTCTTTACCATCCATAATGTCTTTAACAATGCAAATTGCACTAATTAAGCCTGTGGCATATTTATAAACATAGAAAGGGGAATAAAAATGAGATATCCGCATCCATTCATAACGGATCTCTGGATCAGCAATAACAGAATCCTTAAAATATTCTTTATTTAAATCATAATAAGTCGAGCTAATCACTTCTTCTGTTAAAGGCTCCTTCTTTTGAGCTTTCTCACTCATCATACTTTCAAACTCTGCAAACATCGTCTGCCGATAAATAGTCGCTTTTACTTTATCTAAAAATTCACAAAGATAAAACTTTTTTTCCTCATTATTTTGAGCATGATTAAGAAGATAAAAAGATAAGAGAGTTTCATTTACCGTTGAAGCAATTTCCGCTAAGAAAATGCCATAGCTATGATAGATAAATGAATTGTTTTCTTTAGAATACAACGAATGAACCGCATGTCCCATTTCATGAGCAAGCGTACTTACATCATCCACCGAACCATTAAAATTTAATAACACATAATTAGGTGAATCATAACATCCCCAATGATAAGCACCGGTATGCTTAAATTCATTTGGATAAAAATCAACTGAATGACTATCTAAGATTTTCTTAAAATGCTCTAAATAATCTTCTTTTAAAGGCTTTAATGCTTCTAAAACAAGCGAAATAGCTTCCTCTTTTGTATATTTTTTCTCAGGTAATTTGACAACTGGCACATAAGTATCATAAAGATGATAAGAAGAATTACCTAATTCTTTAGCTTTCCACTTTTGATAATCGACATTTAAATCCATATATTGATGAACATTATGAATTAAGTTTGTATATACTTTTTTATCAATAAAAGACTCATCTAATGCCATCTCTAAAGCACTATCATATTTTCGAATATCACGAATAAATTCAAGTTCTTGATAATTACCCTTTAACAAAGAAGCAAAAGTATTTTTATGCATTTCATAAAAACGATAAAATGTTTGAAAAGCCCTTCGGCGAACACTCCCACTAGGATTTTCCAAAAACAACGGCCAATTATATTGCGTTAAAGGCACCTTAGTCCCATCATCTAGCAAAACATTCCCAAAAGTAGCATCCGTTGTGTCTAATGAAGTAAAGGCATCATCAGGCGTTCCAAAAGCATTCATCGCTTTCGTAATGATTTTCTCTTCTTGTTCTGATAAAATACGTTTCTTTTGACGATAAAGTCGTTCAAAATAAAGTTGATATTCACGCAAGGTCTCATCTTCATCTAACCAAGGCTGAAAATCTTTTAAATCTCTTTTCATAAACTCACTTGTAATAAATGATTCATCATCTGCCAAACGATTTAGGATTTGTTCGATTTCTAAACGTTTAGAAACAGCTTGAGAATTAGCCGTATCCTCATCATAATTTAAACGAACATAAATATATAAAATATCTGCTATACGTTCTTCTTGCTCTGACAATTCCAAAAACTTTTTTAAATTTTCTTTACTATCTAAAATATGCCCTTTCATCGCTACAATAGCTTGACTCAAATTTTGTACTTTGGCCTTTTTTTCTTCATAATCTTGCTCATCTTTAACTAATGGAGTTAAATCCCAACAATCTTCCGTTTTTTGTTCACTTCGTCTGATTAGTTTTTCCATACATTCCTCTTTCCATAATCTGCGAGAAAAGCTCTAGGATAACTAGAACTTTTCTATTTTCTTAAGCACAAATATTATTTTTCTTCATAAGAAGCTTCTTCTACACCATCATCATTTTTCTTTTCTTCAGTAGTTTCAGTATTTTCTGTTTCACTACTTGAAGCTTGATTATTTTTAGCAGCTTCTTCATAAACCTTAGAAGCAAGTTTCATTGCAACTTCATTTAAACTTTCTGTTTTCTTTTTGATATCATCAATATCATTTTTCTCTAAAGCTTCTTTTAATTCTTTAATTTTATCTTCTGCTTCACTCTTATCTTTGCTATCGACTTTATCGCCTAAATCTTTAATGGCCTTTTCAGTAGCAAAAATCATAGAATCTGCATCATTTCTTGCATCAGCTTCAGCTTTTCTCTTTTCATCAGCTTCTTTATTTGCTTCAGCATCTTTCATCATCTTATCTATTTCTTCATCACTTAAGTTTGTACTAGAAGTAATCGTAATAGATTGTTCTTTATTTGTACCTAAATCTTTAGCAGTTACATGAACAATGCCATTGGCATCAATATCAAATTTAACTTCGATTTGTGGCACTCCTCTTGGTGCAGGCGGAATATTAGTTAATTGGAAGTTACCAAGCGTTTTATTATCCGCTGCCATTTTTCTTTCACCTTGTAAAACATGAATATCTACAGCCGGTTGATTATCAGCAGCCGTACTAAATACTTGACTCTTGCTAGTTGGAATAGTGGTATTTCTTGGAATTAATACCGTCATAACGCCACCTAAAGTTTCAAGACCTAAAGATAATGGTGTAACATCAAGTAATACTAAGTCATCCATTTCACCAGTTAAAACACCACCTTGAATAGCTGCACCCATGGCAACAACTTCATCTGGGTTAACACCTTTATGTGGTTCTTTACCAAGTTCTTTCTTAACTAATTCTTGAATATATGGAATACGTGTTGAACCACCAACTAAAATGACTTCATCAATATCTCCTGTTTTAAGTTTTGCATCACTCAAAGCTTTACGAACAGGATCCAAAGTAGAATCAAATAAATCACGACATAAATCTTCAAATTTAGCTTTAGATAATGTCACATCTAAATGAACTGGACCATCGCTATTTTGCGAAATAAATGGTAAATTAATTTGGGTAGTTGACATACCAGATAAATCCTTTTTAGCTTTTTCAGCAGCATCTTTAAGACGTTGCATTGCCATTGGATCTTTAGATAAATCAATACCATTTTCTTTCTTAAATTCACTAACTAGATAATCGATAATTCTTTGATCGAAATCATCGCCACCTAAACGGTTATTACCAGCAGTGGATTTAACTTCGAAAACACCATCACCTAATTCAAGGATAGAAACATCGAATGTTCCACCACCTAAGTCATAAACTAAAACAGTTTGACTCTTATCTTGTTTATCTAAACCATATGCTAAAGCTGCAGCAGTTGGTTCATTAATAATACGTTTAACATCTAAACCAGCAATCTTACCAGCATTTTTTGTAGCTTGACGTTGAGCATCGTTAAAATAAGCAGGCACTGTAATAACCGCTTCAGTTACTTTACCACCTAAATAACTTTCAGCATCAGCTTTTAATTTGCTTAAAATTTTGGCAGAAATTTCTTCTGGTGTCCATTCCTTACCATTAGCACTAACCTTCTTACCAGAACCCATTAAACGTTTGATAGAAGAAATCGTATTTTTAGGATTAGTAACCGCTTGACGTTTTGCGCGATCACCAACTAATACTTCATCGCCTTTAAAAGCAACTACAGATGGAGTTGTTCTACCTCCCTCATCATTTGGAATAACTTGAGGAGTTCCTCCTTCTAACACAGATACACAACTATTTGTTGTACCTAAATCTATACCTATAATTTTACTCATAAATTATCATTCCTTTCTTTCTATTTTAAACCCATTTGAGGCTCTTCACCATATGAAACTGGTGCATACATTCCTTGACGGATTGTATTATATTCTGCACGAATTTGCTCAAAAGAAGCTTTTTTACCATATAAGGCTTCATATTCTTTCATAATTAACGCTTTCATCTCTTCAGTAATTTTCACCCATTCACGTACTATAGTGGCAAAATTACCATTCGTTTGAGCAATACCTTGAAGTGGTAAAACATAAGTTGCTAAAGCACTTTCATATCCACTTACTAATTGTAAAAGTCGCATTTCACTAGCTGACCACTCCTTATTTATCTTGTCCACTTGATTCATTTTTCTCATCCTCCTTATTATTTACTTTAACCATTGCTGGCCGAAGCACTTTATCTTTATACATATATCCTTTTTGCAAAACATCTAAAACAATTTGATCATCAAAATCATCCACATGTTCTACTAAAACCGCATTCATGGTTTTCTCATCAAAAGGTTCATGTAGACATGCAATCTCAGTTACTCCTAAGCTTTTTAAAGCCTCAGCCATATTAGCATAAATCATTTTAAAACCGCTTAAGAATTTACTAACTTCATCCGTTAAATTCGTATCATCCATCAAAATAGCATGTTCAAAATTATCTAAAATCGTAAGCATACTCAAAATGATATTTTCACCTTCGTATTTTAACATTCTTGAACGTTCTTCATCGAACCTTCTTCGCATATTTTGAATCTCAGCAGATAATCGTAAAATCTTTTCATTTTGTTCTTGTAACTCTTGTTGCATTTTTTCCATTTCTTTATTATGTTTTGAATGTTCTTTCTTTTCTTTTTTCTTTTCTTTAACTGTTTCTTCTTTTTGTTCTTCTATTTTTTCCTTATCCATTTTCGTCCTCCTTATTTAATTCCCGATTAATAAAGGTTAAAAGCCCAACTACCCGATCATATTCCATTCTTTTTGGCCCGATAATCGCGATAGTACCTTCTGACCCATTACGATGATATGTCGTTTTAATAACAGTTACATTTGGATCAAATTCACTATCTTTTCCAATATAAATATTGACCCCTTCATCATTTGTTGCATCGATTTTTTCAATCAAAGATGGATCTTCGAACTTAGCCATAATTTTACGAATCTCATCTACATCATTATATTCAGGTTCTTGTAATAATAAATTTTTACCACTAACATGAACCGTTTCACTAGCTTTGTTCGCAAAATCACTAAATGTTTTTGAAAAAATAGAATAAATAGTTTCATATTGTTCAATTTTCTCAGCAATAATAGGCTTAATTTCAAATTCCAATCGCTCAGAAACTTCATTAATCGGTGTTCCAATAAGCATCTTGTTAATAATCTCACAAGTTTTTACTACTTCCTGCATGTGAATGTTGGCTGGTAAAGTAAATTGCTTGTTTTGAACAATTCCTTGATCAGTACAAACAATTGCCACCAAATTTCCATGCTTCAAAGGAATAATATTTACTTGTTGCAAAGTGTTTTCTATACTATTTTTTCCTAAAATAATACTTGTATAATTGGTCATTTCACTAATGATTTCAACACACGCCTCAATCGCATCAGATAAAGCTAATTCATGATTTTTAAAAATCGTTTGCAATTTTCTCGCATCTTTATCCGATAATTCTTTTGGCTGCATCAAATTTGCCACATAGTATTTATACCCTTCTTCTGAAGGAATTCGTCCTGAAGAAATATGATTCTTCTCCAAATATCCTAAATCTTCTAAACGAGCCATTTCATTTCGGATAGTAGCGGATGAGCATTTAAGTTTCTGACAAAGAGATTTGCTACCTACCGGTTTGGCCGTCGCGATATAAGACTCGACAATTTCTTTCAGAATCTTTTCTTGCCGCAGATTCATATTATCACCTCTTTAGCACTCACATCATTCAAATGCTACCAGTATTATAATAACTTTTTTAGCACTTGTCAATACCATTTGCTAGTTTTTTAATGATAATAAATACTATACGTTCTAAAGAAAAGATTTCCTTCACCCGCTGTCGCTTCAAAAGTTAAATTAGGATATTCTTTTTCCATTTCTTGTTCTAAATTTTCTAAATAAGTTTCTAATTCATCATACTTCATGGTTGTTCTAAAAGACGCAACATGAGAGCAACAATCTTCTACAAAGCAAGAATTGCTAGGAATAGATATCTCGGGTCCATCGACTAATTGATAACTATTCTGATTATAAAAAGTTTGACATTTTCTACCCAATTCATCATACGGATTAAAACCAAAACTCCATATACAAAAAGCAAGTATAACAAGTACTACAAGCACTACTATCCACCAATATTTTTTTAAATATACTCCCACATTTTCCATAATACTCTCCATTCATTATTAGAATACCATAATTTTAAAAATAGAACAACTCTTCTCCCCAACCATTGACAATATTTTTGGCAAAAAAAGCAACTAGATTTTCACTAATTGCGTTTTATACATATTATAAAGTTTTTACAATGAATGGATCATTTGCCGTCCCGATTCCTCCTGTTATCGGAGTATCAGGTGCAAGATTTATGACAGGACGCACGCCATACGTGCTGGTAACATAGCCATAAATGTTTACATACCCGGTCGAGTAAGCAAGAAGCTCACGAGCTGATGTATTCGTGGCATTGAAATAACCAGGCGACATTGTCCAGTAATGTACAGAAGAATAAGTGTAGGATAATCTGTTTAAATACCCATCAGCTAAACCACCTAACATCAGCTCATCGACTGTTATAAGGCCAATTGGGTAAGTTAAGGCTTGATTGCCATCTTCATTACTAACTGTAAATAAATCATTACTTGCATTCGGACAAATTAGACTTGGTTCATGATTTACATATCTTCTGAATCCTTTAAAAAAAGTATTTGCAGTTGTACTTACTCCATTTCCATTATAGATACTTCGATCATTACAGAATCCTGAGTCTGCTATGTACTCACTATATCCTTTATCTACTATATTTGTTTTATACCAACTATCTAATTGAGTCTTTATAGATGAATCATTTTCATTGGCATGAGTTTGCTCATAACTTGTATTCAATGTGCTTCCATACATGTAACCTACATATCCAGGGTTAGTTCTTGTACTATTGAAAGCGTTTGTTCTAATTTGTAAGCCACTTCCTGTGGCATTCGCACTTGTTCCTGCATATAGTAGTCGAACCGAACCGTCTCCATTTTGTCTTATTATTCTCCAATAATATCCGGCAAATTGTACATAGTTGTTACTTACACTTCCACGATAGTAATAACTTTTACCATCTTGATCTTCCATCATATATAAGCCTCTGTCTGACTTATCACTTTCTTGTTCACTTTGAGTGTAAGCATAGACTGTCATACGGTATGTTCGATTAGCAAATTGTGTTCCACCTGATCCAGTTGAAGTTCCATCACTACTTGTTGCAGATACAATTTGATAAATCGTTGTACAATTTGCATAGTTTTGATATGGAGTAATAAGATCACTTGAATTTGTATTAAATCCAGCACTACAAAAATAATAGGTTGTTTTTCCATTATAATCTAATGTCGTTGGATCTATATATTGTGAATTTCCTATGATGTATTTTCCTGTTTCTGAGTCAAAAGTATAACTAGTACCTATTCTTGGTAAGACATTTTGAGCTGTTAACTCTGCTGAATAAGACTCTCCATTTCCTACTAAATCTGGATGAGGCATTGTAGCTGTGGCTTCTATTGTTGTATTTGCATGATTCTCACTCCATATTATAATTGGAGCAGTTTGAGTAAAGTCTGGTTTTTGTTTGGCTTCGATTTGAGCCTTTGCGCTAGCAACACTACTTGATTGATATTCATTTACTAACATCGC
>CALVJI010000014.1 GCA_944332105.1 uncultured Bacilli bacterium | reverse complement strand
ATATCTAAGAATTCCTATTTCTTTTACTTATAAAAAGTATACCACAAAATCGCATGTAAGCTCAATATTTTTTTCGAAAAAAACTAGTACTTTCATACTAGAATTCTTTTATCCAAAACCCATTATCTTTCTAATTGTTTCTTCATTTGGTTTCTCTATATGCCATTCTTCTTCTAAATATGCTTTGAAAGTCAACGTATATTTTGTTCGTTGTTTTTCTTGGGACATCTTTTCTAAACTTTTTTCCACATCTTGATATGAAAAAAAATCATAAACTGTAATATCTACTTTTACACTTGCTTGTGAACCATTATAAAAAACTTCTTTTATTTTATATTCTAAATGGACAAATTGTTTTTTCATAGTTAAGAAAAAGATTCGTTGTTCTTCTTCTGTTAAAGATAAATTTATTGCTTCTTGAGTCACTAAATTTTCTACATTTTTACTAAAATTGCGATATTCTTCTAAATATTTACGAACTGCCTCTTCTGGTTTTTTAGCACTGCAACCTAGTGTTAAGAAAAGACATAAAATTAATACTATTCTTTTTTTCATAGTTGCTCTTTATATGATATTTTAATAATTGAAGCAATATCATGCATTTTTAAAGTATATGGTTTAGCTAATTCTTGTTTACATTTTTTAATTTGATTTGTAAAATCAGTTTCTAATTCTCCAAACCACTCATAATAAAGATAAGCGCTTTTATTTTCATCTTTCTTTTCTACTAAAGTATTTAACTCAATTTGAATGATCTTTTTTTCTGCTAAAGCTTGACGAAATTCATGACGTACTGGTATTTTTTTTCCTATAGATAAAGTGAATTCTGTCTTCTTTAAGGAAGACGCTAATTCGTTTACATTATTTTCATCTTCAATCAGCAGTTTAGAACGAGAAATAATTTTTCCTTTCTCATCTATTTCGATAACTAAACTATTTTTCGTGGAAGATAGTAGAAGAAATGAAGGATTATTTTCTTCATTTTTAACTAGAGCTTTGTGCTGATATTTTTTGACTTCTTCTGATTCAAATTGAACTTCATATTTCAATATTTTTTGCAAGCTTGCGTCACTGATGCGCACGAAAGGAATTTTTTTCACTGGAATAATAGCATCTTCTTTTTCCCACTCGTAAAATTCCCATAAAGTATCATCTAAATTTACTAATAAATCATAGTAATAGTGCATGTTATCGTTCCTTTCTTTTTATTGTATAAATAAGTAGAATTACGCCAATCCATAATAGATAATATTCTACCCTTCTACTAATAAATTGAACATATTCTAAAAAACTATACCCTAAAGTAAATAAGTTTACAGATAAAAAATAGAAAAACAGACCAAAAACAATTAAAAGAATACTAAGCAATAAAAAAATATACTTTTTCATGTTAACCTCTTAACATATTTTATTTCTTATTTTCCGATTTTAGTATATAATGTTGTATGGTGATTAGTTATGGAGTACATTAAGTATATTATTTTAGGAATTATTCAAGGGTTTACAGAACCTTTGCCTATTTCTAGTAGTGGACATTTGGTTTTAGCGAAAAATTTATTTAATACGAATATGTTAAATGATGTCAATTTTGAAATTGTTGTTAACTTTGGTTCTTTTATCGCAATTTTTCTTATTTTTTGGAAAGATATTGTTCGTTTACTTACGGCCTTTTTTGGTTATATTTTTAATAAAAAGAAACGCAAAGAATATCAACAAGATTTTAAGTATTGCTTACTAATTATTATTGGGAGTATTCCAGTTGGAATTGCTGGCCTTCTTTTGAAAGATACGGTCGATGCTTGGTCTTCTAATATGACTTTATTAGGTATTGCTTTTATGATTACAGCTTTTATGTTGTTTTTGGTACGGAAAAGTAACGGCAAGAAAGAGGATCATGACATTACTTATAAAGATGCAATTATCATTGGATTACTCCAAATGGTTGCTTTAACTCCAGGTATTAGTCGGAGTGGTACTGTATTGGTTGGTTGCTTACTTTGTGGTATCTCTCGTAAGGCTTCTTTAAAATATACTTTCATGCTTTATTTACCTGTAAGTGTAGCTTCTATGGGACTTGGAGTTGTTGATTTAGTACAAAGTGGAAACTTGATGAGTTTATTACTTCCTTATACTTTAGGTTTACTTGCTGCTGGTATCGTAACTTTCTTTACTTATCGTTGGTTATCTAAATTAGTGCAAAATGGTAAGCTTTGGAAGTTTTCAATTTATTGTTTCTTTTTATCCATTTTCGTTTTAATCTATTTTCGTTAAAACCAGGATTAGTCAGATGACTAATCTTTTTTTTATAATTTTTGAAATAAAAAAACACCCTGTTTAACTATTTTTTAATCGGGTATTTATATTTTTATGAACAATCAATCATTTGCATTCTACCATTATCGTCAAAGCACATGCAATTTGTGCGATCTTCATTACAAATTGCGGTTTCACAATAAGCTTTGTTTTTTGATATTTGAGGAATAAATGGACTGATTAATGTAAAGAAGAAAATCATAATGGCGATGCATATTGCCAATGGAATTGTGAGGAGCAATGTCACCGCGAGGTTTGTGCCACCTTTTGAAGCGACGAGACCTGAAAATTCTTCTTGCGACATTATAGGATTTGTCTCGTGTAATTTACGAATGTGTTCTTTTGCATACTTTACATAGATTTCATTAAATTTTATTCCTGAAATACTACTGGATAAGTCCTCCTATTGTTAATAAAATAGGAAGATTTAGTACATTGCTTATTAGGGAAACACATAGCATAATGATCATATATAAACCAGCATATTTCCAAAGTTTACGATAAATCAAATAAATAATGCAAAAAGAAAAGCTGGCCATGACCATTTTTTATAATGGATTTTATCATAATTATTGCCAATATAAACCTTTAGCCAATCTTCTTCTTTAAATGAATTATTTGGTTCGGTAAAATTTGAATAATTGACATTTGTCTGCTCTAACTTCATTTTTTCATGAGGCATTAATATGGGGCTTTCGATATTCATTTGCTCAGTTTCTAAAGTTTCTACTGAATTTATATTTTCGTCTGATGTATTTTGAAAAAAAGTATTTTCTATTGGCTTTAATTGTGCCCCACATATATTACAAAATTGTTCGCCATTAAAATACTCTTTTTGACAATGTTTACATTTCATATTACTACTACCTACTTATTAAGATAATATCACATTGTCCTACTTTATGCAAATTTTTTTAAGAAAAAAAACTCTATAGATTTTGGTCTTAGAGTTCCTTGTTTTGATAGGTTATTTCTGGAATTTCTACTTGATTAATTGATTCAAAACGTTTCGATATTTTATCGGTCGTTACATGAATATCTTTGACATCTTTACTTACGGTATCAATGCTTCTTGAAAGTTTATCCCATCTTTCTTTATAACGGCTAAAATCAATAGCCAACTTATTTAGTTCAGTTTGAATTACTTTGGCATATTTGTCTCTTTCCATGTTTTTGATGATCATGGCTAAAGTTGTTAAAGTACTCATTAAAGTAGTTGGTGAAGTGATCCAAACATGTTTATTGTAGGCTTCTTTTAAAAGATCAGGATGATAGGCATTGATCTCAGCGAAAATGGCTTCGGCTGGCAAGAATAATATGGCTTGATTGGAAGTTGTACCGGAAATAATATATTTGCTATTAATCGCTTCAATATGTTTTTTTACGTCCAATTTAAATAGTTTTGTAGCCATGTCTCTTTCTTCTTTTGACAAAGATTTATTGGTCATTTTTTCATAATTTTCTAAAGGAAATTTCGAGTCAATACAAACATTGCCTAAAGGTTCTGGGGCATGTAAAACAGAGTCTGCAATATAACCATTTGGTAATTTGTATTGGATTTCGTATAGACGGTCATTTTTTTCACCAAAGACACTAGTTAAAATATAATTTAGGTTGACCTCGCCAAATATACCACGTGTTTTTTTATCGGTTAATACACTTTGCAATGAAACAATTTCTGTTGATAAACTATCAATTTTCTTTTGGGCTTCATCAATTTTAGAAAGTCTTTCTAAGACATTCGTAAAAGTTTTATTGGTTTTTTCAAAGTTTTCATCTAAACGAGTATTTACTTTTTCATTAATTAAAATTAACCGTTGTTCCATTCGATCATTTAACGCATCAAAATCTTTCTTAAGATTATTGGAAAAATCATATTTAAAATCACCAATTTCTTTGGTTAGTGAATTTTGAAATAAGCCTAATTTTTCGGTAACTGCTAAATCATTTTTGTTATTATTATTTACTTTTACTAGTAAAATACATATCAGTAGTATTAATATTATTAAAAGTACTATGATAAGGTATTCCATATTTATCACATCCTAGATATATTATACTGTTTTTTTTCTTTTTTTTCATTAAGAAAGGTTAGATTTATGTAAACCTAACCTATTATGCCATATATGAAAGCTGTTTTTAATGGACTTTTTAACCTGTTCACATCACGATTTAAAAGAAAAAGTAAATAAGACTCATCTTCATGAGCAATCTTGTCATAATCTTTTCCTAGTGGTATTAAAGATACTTCAACCAAGACTTCGTACATATCTTCATAAGTTCCTGCGAGATAAACATATGAAAAACATTCCCAGTTTAAAAACCATTCTTCAATTTTTGGAATATCATTACAGTACATTGCGTAGCTTCCGTTTTCTTTTTTTAATTGATATTTATTTTTGCTATAGTCTAGCGGTTTTTCAGCTTCTTTTAAAATATTATGATCAAAGCAATAAAATTCTGCTTCTTTTAAGAAGTCTTCAATATGAGCATTTACTATATCTTCTTTTAAATTTAAAGTAAAATCTTCTTCACTTTCTTCTACTGTATATAAGCCTAAGTCTATTACTTTACTCATTGCTTTTAAAATACGGTTCATGTTATTAATGACATCGTATCCTCTTCGACCACGAACGCGTATTCTTACCGCTAAACCGCCCGCGACATATCTCCCCATTTATACTCCTTTCTAAGAAGAAGTTTTACTCCTTCTATTATCCTTATTACCGAAAAAATGGGGATTTCCTTTTTTTTAGTTGTATTTTTTTATAATTTGACACTTATTTGACTACTTGTGTCACGTTATAGCCAAAATATTCTAACATACTTACTACTCTTTGACTGTGCAGTCCTTGTGAACAAGTAAAAAAATATGGAGTATCTTTTTTTAAGTATTGATCATAGTAAAGCATAAATTTACTATATGGAAAATTGACGGCATCAGGATGATGACCATAACGGAAGGTTTCTGGGCTCGATAAATCAAATAGTGTACCCATGCTTTTTTGATATTCATTTAATTTAATTCTTTTCATTTTTTTCACCTATGGTAAAGTATGCATTTTTTTCTTTTTCGCATATAATATTTGTCCTAAATATTTTATCTTTTTAAAATATTAATCATTTGGGTATTACCAAAAAAACTTATAAGTTTATTGAAAATAATCCTACAAAAAAGATAACCAATAGATTATCTTCGATTTTTCAATTTATCTATATTTTTTTTGTTTACAGGATAAACAGTTGAAACAAAAGCTTCTGTGGAAGTAATGTTTACAACAACACATACATATTCCACAACTTTTTTATAATATTTTAAGGAGTTTTTTTGAGTGTCATAATAGACAAAGTATGGGTAAGAAATAACATCTTTGATTTTTAACATGGTTTCATTAAAACTATCTACACTAACAAAATCATTCATGTGTTTTTGAGCATGATAAATCAAGCCAAGCGATTGCACTATCTTAAAATTTGTACAATTTTCTAATCCGTATTTATTGCAAAATTTTTTATCTAATCTTCCAACCTCTTTAGATTTATATTTTTTACTTCCCATACTCAAACTCCTTTATAACATAATGAAAGCCTATACTCTCACGAATATAGGCTCAAGAGTATAAGGTAGGTCTCCCAGTTCCTACATGTATACTTTCGCATTTCTACTACTCCAACTCGTCTCCGAGCGCGGTGAAAGAAGAAATCTACACCCTCTTATACTCACTATAACAATAACACATGTGTTGTATATATTATTGTCGCTTTATGTCACAAGAAAAATATTTCTTTTGACAACTATAATTTACCAAACTAAAAAGTTATTTTCAAGTGTTTTTTATCCTTTTTCATGAAAAAGTTCAATTAGAACTAGTAACTATCTCTTTTTTAATAATTATTTTTGGGTATTGCTTGGGTATTGCTTGGGTATTACGCAGCAAAAATCAGCAGATTTTAGAGAGTTTTAGAAAAAACAAAACCTAGTAACTATCGATGTTTACTAGGTTTATCATTTTTTTATTCATCGTCGTGGAAAAAGTCGTCAAAAAATTCATCGTCTGTAATACCATTATCATCCATAATGATTGAGTCGGCATCCACATTTATTTTAGGTTTTTCAACTGGTTGTGGTGCTGGTTTTGCAGCTGGTTTAGGTAATTCGCTAGCGACTTCAATTTCTTTTTCTTCAGCCACTTTAGGCATTTCTAGAGGTGCTTCTTTAGATTTTGGTAATTCTAAATTATTGGCTGCAGCTGCAGAGGCTTTTTCTCTTTTTTCTTCTTCATCTAATTCTTGTAATTTTTTATCAATATCTGCGATCATTTTATCTATTTCATCATTGCTTAAACTAGAGATTGGTTTATCAAAACTACTTGGAAAATCTTTAGTTGATGAATTTGGCATCGGATTAAAGCCACCGCCCATACCCATGAAAGGATTACTCATAGCATTTGGCATGAAAGGATTGAAACCTCCCATGTTTGGCATACCGTTTTGAGCATTTTCAGCCATTTGTTTTCTTTTAGCTTCCGAAACATAAGTTTTTAAATCAAACATTTGCACTTCTTTTTTCTCACGATGTGGAAAAGCTAATTCCTTACGTTCAATGCCCCAGTTAATTTTAAAATCTGGTTCATATTGTGTTTTAAATGGATTCATTCTTAATCGCTTGATAATTGCTTGAAATAGCTTCATTTTTTGTAAATCTGAAACCGTTACTAATGGAGTGGATGCAGTTTTATCTTTTTCTTTGCTTTTTACTTCACCGCACATTTTACTTATTTCTTCTAAAGCTGCCATTTCGGTACTAATTAAATAGATTAAGTTACCACAGTTTCCTTTAAGAGTCTCCGCGACTTCTTTACCATAAACATCATTTAATTGGGAAAAGTTTTGAATAATAAAGGTAAAACGAATATCACGGCTACGAGCTGCGGAAACCATTGAATCTACATCGGATAATGGAGGCATGTTCGCAAATTCATCTAAAATGAAGTTGGTTCGATAGCTTAATTTGCCACCGTTAGATTGAGCAACTTCAATTAAAGTTTCGTAGCATTGTTTTAAGAAAACGGTTAGTAAACTATGATATGTTGTTTTTTCATCGTGAATAATTAAGAAAACTGCCGTCTTTTTCTCGCCAATGCTGCGCATATCAAAATCGCTGTACGAAAGCATTTCTGAAAGTTTTTCACGAGATGCAAAAATACGGATTTTTTGGCGGAATGTTGAAAGAATACCACCTTTAGTTTCAGAAGGCGCATTAAAGGTTGCTGAGGCAAAGACATATTCGGGAGAGGCTTCCCCTTTTAGACCAAAATATTCTTGAATATACGTTTTGCCGCCAAAACGCTCTTCTCCAACGGTACTCATTAAGTTAATGGAATTTAAATTAATTTCATCTTCTTTACCATCTCTAAATAAACCAATAGCCAGACCTGAAAAATAGTCAGCGCCTGATTTTTCCCAGAATGCAGCATCTTTGTTTTTGGGATCCACTAAAATATTGTTTGCAATATCTTCTAAGAGTTCTGTAGCTTTATCCATGTTGCCATTTTTAAAATAATAATATGGCATTGTTAAAGGGTTCCAAGAGTTTCCTTGGTCTGGTTCACGGAAGTTTAGTACAACAATATTATAACCTTGTTCTTTTAAATAATCACCACAGTATTTATATAACTCACCTTTCGGGTCATTGATAATCATACTTTCGCCTTTTTTAGCAAGAAGATTTACCATTGGTTTAACAATACATTCTGTTTTACCAGAACCAGTAGAACCAATAATCATGGTATGATATTCGCCATCATCAACCCAAATATCCGTACCTGTATTAATAAGTGGAACCCCAGCTCCATCTACATGTTGATCAATCGCTTTAACATGTTTTACATCTTTCGCTTCTTTTATTTCTTTTTCTTTCGCCCAACGAGAATATCCCTTTTCTTCTTTATCACCGATAGTTAAAAGTTTTTTAGCGCTTTTATCTCGATCGAAAATATAGGAAGAAACACTTGAAAAAATAATAATTAAAGCCACGACAAACATAAACAATGTTAAAAAGATATAATCACCGGTAAAAGCTTCAAAAGGATTAAGACCGTAAAAAGAGCCATCATTTGCAAAAGATGAAAAATTTAAGACAGCAATGGCACATAAATACAATAAAAAAATACAGAAAATCACAAAAATTATAAAATCTTTTGATGATACTCGAAATTTCATAAAAATTCCTCCAATTAACTTCTATTATACACTATTTTAAAGAAAAATAGAACGGCTTTTTTATGGAACTATTGGATATTCAAAAAAAGAAAGCTTTATTTTTATATTTATTAAGCTTTCTTAATTCTTCTTTTTTCTTTTTCCTATACGAAGTAAAATGACTAAAATAATAATGAAAAGTAAGAAACCTATTCCTATTACAATAATGGGATGTTGTTCAGCAAAGGCACTTACATCTTCAAAACGAACGTCTAAAGGAATATTGTCCGCATTGAAATCAGAGAGATCTTGGTTGACCGTGTTAAAAGTAAAATTAATTTCTGTGCTTTGATAATTATCTTTGTTGATATACCAAATATATTCGTTATCTTCTACTTCATCTGCATTATGATAAATGACATTATAATCGGTTTTGATACGAACTGTAAGATTTTCTAATAAGGAGTAATTTTTAAACGCATTGCAGCCTCTACTTGTATTAATGCGGTAAATATCCTCATTTTTTTGAATGGTGATTTCACTAAAGCATTCTTTGATAGCACGGGAGCGATGTAAATCGTAGCTATTAAAGTTATACGTTGCTTCAATTCCAGTATCGTTGTTATATAAATATTCTTTAATGTCATAAAATTCTACTCCGACTTGATAGCCTCCTTGTAAAGAATCGTAGTTTTCCGGATTAAAGTAGCTTGGAATGTAGGACTGGGAAAAGGAAAGAAGAAAATCTGAAAGGCGACTACCATTATATTGTTCATTTTCTGTTTCATCTGTCGCGATGATAGTATCTTCTAAAAAACCCGTTTCATCAATGGTGAGTTCATAATTCACATCACATCCCGTCATTAATAATAAAATGGGTAGTAATAATAGAACCTTTTTTTTCAATGATTTTCCCTCCTTTACATATGGCATAAGGATGTATTACTTAACATCGATAAATCTAAATAATTATATGGGTCCACCAGATTTCCATTCGCATCATAGATCGTAAAATGTAAATGATTACCTGTCGCCGCGCCGGTCGCGCCTACTTTTCCAATCACTTGTCCTGCAGTGACCCTTTCACCGACACTTACCGTGATAGAATGATATTGCATATGGTAATAATCTGTCATCGTGCCATCATCATGACGAATAGTAACCTTATTACCGGTGTTAGGTATAGATCCTGTTACATTGTTTAATACATCTATAACTACTCCGTCTTTGGCAGCTAAAACATCCGTCCCGCCAGCAACAGCTAAATCTAGACCGCTGTGGTCTTCTCCTTTTCCTTCAATAGGATGAATACGATATCCAAAAGGCGATGAACAAGAAAATCCAGATGTTGTCGGAAGTGGTAGAGAAAATCCAGAAACTGAAGTACTGCAGATGGCCTCTCTTGCCATAACATTTTCAGAGTCGTAATCATCATAATTATCTAGCCCACGCATATAAAATAATCCTTGATCGGTATAATCTCCGGTTACAAATAAAGCAAATTCTGCTTTTCTTCGTTTACGAAGTCCATCTAATTCACGGCCATTCGAGTGATAGAATTGTTTCATGTAATTCCATAATCCTTCATAACCACCATTTGCATATGCGGCAATTAAATTTTCTGTGTATCCGGTTCCTAAATTATAATTGAATGAAGTTAATGCATCTTTTTGATATTGTGTTAATGTCACGCCATAAGCTTCAGCATATCTTTCAATCGGCGCGGCATAGTTTACTTCAATAGAATATAGTTTTAATTGATCGATCACAGATGTTGGTAAGCAATCTCCTTCATTAATATAATAAGTGCCGTTTCTAGAATGGAAATACTCTCCCCAATTGTTTTGATTAATGTAATTTGTGGCGTAATTCGAACCTATTAAAAAGTTCGTAACTCCATGACCAATCGTAATCGTGTTATCATTGCCATCATATGCTAAGTAGCCATTACCATTGTCGCAGTAGCTACCACTACCTTCAAAAGCATCTAGGAACGTGATTAAATTCGCGGTGGATGATGAGGTATTACATAATGAACTTGAATTGCCATTATTATATCCTAAAGAAGTGTCTGAATCATCATTTTCTCCAATGGTTTTAATGTATACTTGATCTCCATAAAAATGTTCTAAAATCGTATCGCGAAGCATTCCTTCTTGCGCGGCCAAATAGAAAGCCCCCATGACACTGAAACCTACACCTTCATCTTGATGAAGCCATTCTTTTTCATTGTCACTCGGATCGTCATCATCTGTGTTACTATCCCAAGTTATCCAACAATGATCATACTCGCCTGCTGTGCCGTTTAAAGGGTCCCCTACAGGTTCGTTACACGGACATGTTGCATAGATATTATTAGTTAAGTGTTCATTAATAAAGTCACTTGGAATGGTATATTCTAATGAACTTGATAAATTTAATGGATTATTTTGTTCTAATAAATAGTTAGTTTCACTCGTAGTATTCCAACAAAAATCATTTATTTTTACATCAACAAACTCATCATTATCATCTACTAAAACTAATTTAGCACTCGTGTTTAACGCATCTTCAATTAAACTATTTTTTTCATAATTCGTACTCAATGTTTTATCGCGATAGGTTACTTCACAATCATTGGCCACAGCTTCTGTCCGAATGGCAATGGCTAAAGCCCGATAGAAATGTCCATAATTATATCGGATATCTTCATCTAGTAACTCGCTATAGGCGTAAACAGCGGACGCTACATAGTTTTCTAAAGACATTGTGGTTGTTCGATCGCTTTCTGGGCCATACGGATCATAAGTTATGGTAACCGTTTGACAAGCATTGGCAACTGTTTGATAATCATATGAATCACTGGCAAAAAAAACAATTTGAACAATGATAATGATCAGAAAGATAATTCCACCAACTAAGGCAATAGTTATTTTATGTTTTTTTAATATTCTTTTGGCTGCCGCATCTAGAATACCGGTAGCTTCTTTTCCTTTCGTATCATATTCTATTTGAGCATTTTCTCCTAAAGTGCTATCAGGTTCTGGTAGGGATTCTTCTTGGATTTCTTCGTTATCAAATACTTGTTCTTCGTCCATTTTATCCACCACCTAACATCTTTATTTTATCAAATTCTGACTCTAAAGTCTATTTGTATTTTAAAGCAAAAAGAAAACACTCATTAATAGTGTTCACTTTCTACTATTTTAAGCTTAAAGCTCAGGAATAACCTTGTTTCCAATCTAAATTAGATTACTATTTCTAGCTACTTCTTTATATTATCAGCCTTAGCCAATAATAGTAAGTGCATTAGCCTTTTGCTAATCTTAGTAGGAATCTCGCGCGCACGCCATTCGTGTTGGTAACATTGCCCCAATCGTTCGCATACCCGGTCGAGTTAGCATTGAACTCATTCGCAGCTGTATTCGAGGCATTGAAAAAGCTAGGCGACATGTCATTAGCTAGATTATCCCTTTTAATTTATAAAGAAGAAACATAGTTTAACCATGTTTCCTAATAAATATAGTACTAATTATTAAAATTCCTTTTAATAATATCTATATTTTTTATTCGAGCTTTAAGCCCTGGAATAACCTTGTTTCCAATCTGTAAAGATTACTATTGCTAGCTACTTCTTTTTATCATTAGCCTTAACCAATAATAGTAAGTGCATTAGCCTTTTGCTAATCTTAGTAGGAATCTCGCGCGCACGTCATACGTGTTGGTAACGTTGTTATAAATGTTTACATACCCGGTCGAGTTAGCAACAAGCTCATTCGCAGCCAAAGACGTGGCATCGAAATTGCTAGGCGACATACGCGCCTATATACTTAGATTATCCCATATAGTATATGTGTCAAATTAAAAAGTGTTCCTTTTTTATTTATTAAAATTAAAAAAATACCTTTTTAGGTATCTCATTTAAAAATACTAAATAGTTTGCCACCTTTTTCAGAATTATTATCATCTAATCTGGCAAAGCCCATATGAATCAATAATTCATTTAAAACATGGTTATTGTCTAATTTATCATCAACATAAGGAATGTTAAAATATACTTTACTACGTGATTCATATTCAAAATCCGCGATATCTGAACTATTAAGAACACTTCGATTTAAAATAATTTTTTTGCCTTTTAGTTTTTCAAAGATATTCCGATCTTTACGAATTAATTTATTGAGTTTAATTAATCCTGGTTCAATTAAATATAATACTTCAGTACAAGCTGATTCTGGTCCTTTGTCATTTAAATCGACTAAAATTACATCTAAATTATAGTTGGATGCGACAAAGTTTTGTAATTCCATATGATTCGTATGTTTTAAACTTCGATCGTTTAAGAAAACAAAGTCATTGTCATCTACTTCTACCGCGACTACTTTATACTTCTTTTCTAATTGCTTTTTTAGCAAATAAGTTAAAGTAGTGCTTCCAGCATGTTCGGTCACATTTTTAATACCAATTACTCGAAGTTCTCTCTCTTGAGGTGGCGCGATTACAGCACCTCCAAAACTAGTGTTTGCTGATTCATCGTCAGATGATGTTTCCGGTGTTACCATCACATTATTTAATTGATGATACATCGCGACATCTTTATACGTATTAGGATTATCAATTAAAAATTTTATGGCATCAACATTTCTTGTGAAATTATAAATTCCCATAGAAACTAATTGCGATAAATACCGTGGGCTATTTACTATTTCAGAATCATCAAGTAATAGAATAACTTTACTCATATCCATGTTTACAGATAATTCTTGAATTTTTGTAATATCTTCATAATTTTTTACAGCAGTAATATCTAATATCATTTTATTGAAGAAAAAGTTGGCAAATTGCATGACTATTTCTTCAGGTGTAAATTCACCTTCAACACTCTTTATGAAATCAATATCTAACTCATTTAATAAAGATGCATATTTATTTACTACTTTGACATTCATATTATTTTCCCACCTCTATTCTTCTATTGGCGTCATGTTATCGTCAAATGGTCGATTCAAATTTATGGTTGTCCCTTCTACGGAAAAAGTGAATATATCTCCAATAACTGGCAAGCCAAATTTAAAGAAAATACGAATACGATATCGTGCTCGTTGATTTAGCGTTTCTGTGCTGGCATCAATTTTTGAAACACAATAATAGTAATTTTGATTTTGATTACTTTGAGTAATAGGAGTTAATGTATTTTCATTTAAATTACGTACTCCGTATTCTCCGATTTGACACCCTCCGTTTGTTGTATAATTATTAAAACGTAAATAATTATTTATAAGACTTATTGAACCATTATCCCCATTTGTAACTCCTTCGTATTTTTCGATCATTCCTAATAATTCGTTTTTCATTTGGAATGCTTTCGTATAATTAATAGAAAGAGCTAAAAAGGCAACAAATATTAACATAAATACAATAACTAATTGGAGGACCCATGTTGTACCAACTGTTTGTCTCATGAGTTTACACCTCCATATAAAAGTCTTGTGTCGCCTGTTATTTGAAAGTTAAATAAACTACCAAAAATCGGTAAATCTAAGCGATAGAAAACTACAACTCTATAATATGCTAAAGATGGCAGTTCATTAGCAGAGTCACTTGGAATACTCGCATCTTCTGAGACATCAATTTTCGTAATGCAGAAAACTGCTCGATCACCATTATTACCAACATTCTGGCCATTGCGATCAAAACATTCATAACGATATGTTCGATCATTTATTTCTTCGGCATCAGGAATGTATCCTGTAGTTCGAAAAGAGTTTTCTTGAATATAACTTACAATATCGGTAAAGGCATCTTGATTACGACTGTTATAGCCCCCATTTAGATCGATTCCATTGTAACTTTGAATGGTTTCGATAATTTGATTTTTAACATTAAAGGCCTTAGACTGATTAATGGTTAGACACATATAGCCTGTAAATAGCAAAATAAAGAATATTACTATTTGGAATAACCATGTTCCACCTATGGCTTCTCTCATATGCTTCTAACCTCCTTCTTAACCTTTCCAAACACATTGAAAAGTGTCAGATTTTTGACCATTTTCCATGACATAGCAATTGACTTTTTCACATCCACCCTCCGGACAATTTTCACAAATTGCCTTACTACATTGGGTATTGGCATTCACATTATTCCGAATCATTGGCCAAATGGTAAAATAGAAAAAAACTACAAGAGAAGCTACAGCAACGACAACGAACACAGTAGCATTTAATTCACCTGTAGCTTGTTTCATATTTAATCTCCTTCGTATAAATTATTAATTTTGATATGTGCACGTGATAGGACCTTCAGTAAACTGGCCAGCTTCGTTAGCATAATAGCATTGATCGCAAACTCTTTGACCATTTACATCCTTACAACTGTCTTCTTGACATTGAGCAGATGCACAGTTTGTACTTGTAGTGATACTGTTTCTAATACTTGGCCAAACAAATGCATAGAAGAATGCGGCCACCGCGGCAATTGCTACTACAGTTACAACTGTCATATTTAATTCACCTGTTGCTTCCTTCATATATTCTTTAACCTCCTACTCTATAGTAATTATTATAACCTGTTTTTTTTTAAATATCAATAAAATTAAGTTCCCATTAACTGTAAAACTGCAAAGATGAGTAAAACCATTACTCCTAAACCAGTCGTTATTAACATTTGCATGGTTTTGCTTTCCATTTTTTCAAGGCGATGTTTGTATTTTAATTCACGAGCTTTTTGTTGTAAGTTGGAAATGGTTCTTGAAAATGTCAATAACTGTTCTTGCTTATGTTCTTGTCGTCCTAAAGAAAGACGATATAACAAACGCATCATTCGCATGGAATCTCTTACTGGATATGTTTTAGCAAAATCCATATAAGGTTGAATCGTATCATCACCACTATTGATTTTATTGATCATTTCTTGAAGTCCTTCTTTAAAAATATCTGGTGCATCTTCAATTGATTTACCTAAAGCTACTGGAACTGTATAGTGTTGAATTAAGATTTCTAATCCTTTTAAGTAATGCGGTAACATGGCATCAATTTCAGTTAAATGCCTTTTATAATATTTTTTTAGATTGGAGTAATCCATTTTGAAAACTAAATATCCTAGTATAAAACTGAATAAAACTGTTATATAAGATAAATTAGATATCATGAATACTAAAACAACAAAAATTGTTAATAATCCATTTTTTATTCTTCTATTAAAGAGAAAGTCTGGATTTACTGTATCTCCATATTTGGCTTTAACATAAAAGTCCCAATCACTTTCTTTTAATTTACGGAATAAAACTTCGTTATCTGAAACAAAACGGTTAGCACTTATTTTACCCGTATAGTTTAATAGAAACAATAAAATAGCCGCGAGGGCAAAAACCTCTAAATACATTATTCCACCCCCACATCTTCATAGTAGAACTTCTCACCTTTAATGAGGAAAAAGCAATTGATAATAATGATGGCATGGAGAATAAGTTGAACATACCACATTTCAAGAAGTTCGATATATGAGTCTGTTCCTAATAAGAATTGCATAGCCATAACTAATAAGAATAAGGCTAGACCGAAGGTAACAAAACGACGATGGAATTCTTTACGGTCAATTTGATCGCGATAAACCCCTTCAACTAAGGCATCGATATCCATAGACATGTTTTCAAGTGCTTGACCAGAGTCTTTAGCACCTTCTTTGGTAATTTGTAAGAAAAGTTGATTCATGTTCTTAACCATGTAAAATGGATATTTATTATTAAAGAATTGAATGGACTCATCAATTGTTCCGTTTTGATAAGACATATCAATCATTGTTTTTACATCTTGTAAAACTGGATCTTCTAAGATTCCTGAGTCTCTTACTCCTTCTAGTGATTTAACAAAGCTTTGCGTCGTTGTAAATTCCATAATTACATTGGTAGTATATATTTGAACTTGTTCAAAGATAAATTCACTGTAAATTTTTTGACATCTTAAATAAGCTAAGTATGGAATAAAAGCAATCGCGATTAAAGCATAGATGACTGATATGATAATATTGTAAAAATATAAGTAAGTTATGCCAAAAGCTACGGCGGCAAAGATAATGACTTGAGTCATGTATTGTCTTGGTGTATATTCTTGGCCTAATTCTTTCGTTTTCGTACGAACTTCTTTGAAGCTATAAGGAGCATATTTTTCATAAGCTGATGTTGCTTGTGTCACGAAAAATTTATAGACATTTTCTCCATTATTAAACCGATAAGACAGAGCAAAAATGGCTAGTCCTATTAATAAAATTAGTTCAATCATAACAACTCCTTCTTTCTTTTATAAAGTTTCAATAGCTTCTTTTGGTTCGCTTGGTGTAGCCGTAGCTTTTTCTTCATCCAAATGGAAAATATCATCATCTAAGACAACACCGCCAATACCTAAATAATCTCGCAGGTATTTAGTTGGATTATTCATTGTTAACTCCCCTGTTAAGGTCTTACGATAAATCGTGTTGACTTGTGGCTTGTTATTATCATCAACATAAAACTCACATACTTCCATAATTTCACGTTGGAATCTTCCTAATTCCTTACTCATATAGCCTTTAACGTAAATACCTATTTGTACATATCGGTGAATAGTAGTTACAAATTGTTCTACATCGATATTACTTTCAATCAAGGCAAACATACGCATTGGAATTAAACTTGCTTTATCCGAGTGAATTGTTGATAAAATATGATGGCCTGAAGAAATTGAGTTACGTACAGCCATAACAGCTTCGGCACTACGAACTTCGGATAATAAAATCCAAATTGGGTTTTGCCGCATGCAGGCTACTAAGATATCACTATAGCTAGCAATATTATTCGTTTTTAAGGCAACGATATCACGATGAGGGAAGATACGGTCTAAGTGCAATTCTAGGGTATCTTCAATCGTAATGATTTTTTCATTTTCTTTAGTATGACTAGCTAAATATTTAACTAACTCTGTTTTACCAGAACCAGTTTCACCACTAACAATGATATTGGCGTGTCCTTCAACACATTTCATTAGAAAATCGTGGACAGATTCTGTTACATATTTTTCGTTTAGTAATTTTTCTTTGTTTAAACGGATTTTAGCTGGTGTTTTACGAATAACACAAGCAATACCATTGGTTGCGATGGAATCATGAATAAAATTCATACGTAACTCGGCGCTTTCGGCATCGAGCATAGGATGGGCCATATTAAATGTTTGACCCATAACATTGGCACATTGAAAGGCCAGTTTTTCCATTAAGGCATTGTTAATTTCTGGTCGATTAACTTGGTAAACACCTTTATCTAGTGTTTTTAGCCAAACTTGACCACCATTAGTATAAGAAATATCGGTAACATTATCGTCTCGTAAAAATTCTTCTAATGGTCCAAAATCCAGTTGGGAAAAAACGGCATCATTCATATTATCACCTATCCTTTTTATTCTGTTGTTGTTGTGTTATTTTCATCAGTTTCATCAGTCGTTGTCGTTGAATTTGATGAAGTATTTTCGTCTGGAATAACAGCTGATTTTGATAAAATAAAGTCTCTTACATATTCACTTGCAACTTGCGTTTCGCCAGGGTCCGCTGTATAAGCTTTGTTTCTTGGTACAGCTTCTAATTCTCCTACTTCTTGAGCTTTAACAAGTAAACTATATAGTTCATCTGGAACTGCAAATAATAATTCACTTGGAATATTTGTTTCTGAATTACTTAATGAAACACCTTCACTATCACGAACATCTAGTACTTTGATACTTTCTACTAGATTCGCATAAATGATACGATCTGTATCATCTTCACCACTAAACCATAAATCGATATAATCATTTTTATGAATAGAATTACCATAAGTACTTGCAGAGTCTACACTTAAAGAAAACGCTGTATAACCATCTGCAATATCATTCAAGACGTAGTCTGGTGATAAAGATGGATCAGTAATATCTTCGGTATAGAAGAAGCCATTTTCTGGAATAACATTTCCATATTTTACTTCTTTCCCAATTAATTGATTTGCATCGATAATAATGTTTGTACTTCTAGACATAACATCGCTGTTGACATCCATATACGCAATGTCTTCAGCTGTAATTACATGTCTGGCTTCTAATGTAGTTTTAGCATATGGCACACGAGTTGGATTTAACTCGGAATTTACACGATAATTATAACCGATATAAAGTACTACAACTCCGAGGATCACACAAATGATTGTAACTGTATTTTTATTACTTAAAAATCTTTTGACTTTAACAATTAAACTATTCATTTGAACCCTCCTCATTTGTCGTTGTACCCGTTGTTGTACTTGTACTGTCGTTAATAATCGCGGTATGCGTTAAAATATAACTTCGAATATATTGACTTGCTATTTCGGTTGGTCCAGGGTTTGAAGTATACGATTTGTTACGTGGTACGGGAACTAATTCACCAAGTTGTTGGGCGTTGTTAATTAAGGCACGTAAGTCATCTGGTACCGCAAACACAAGATATGCTGGAGTTCTGTTTTCTGAACTTGTTTCAAAAACTGAATTTCCAGATGAATCTGTTACAGATAAAATTTTAATACTTTGAATAAATTTTCCGTACATAAATCTACCTGTAGCATCTTCTCCGCTAAACCATAAATCGATATAGTTTCCTGGATACATAGCATTACCATAAGTAGTATGTAAGTCCACCTCAATTGTAATTGGTGAATAACCATCTTCCATACTTAATAATTTTGAAGCATTTTCTTCATTTACTGCTGGATCTTCCACATCACTGGTAAAGAAGAAACCATTTTCTTGAACAGTATTGCCATAAGTTATTTCTTTACCAACAAGTTGAGCTGAATTTCGTACAACATTGTCCATCTTTTCTAAAACTGAACTGGCTACTTCAACATAACCAATATCAGCTGTGGTAATAACATGCCGTGAAACTAAAGTAGTTTTAGCATATGGAATAGAAACTGGCTCAGTAGCCTTAGTTACACGCCAGTTATATCCCATATACAATACTAATATACCTGCTAGTACACATAATATGGTAACCGTATTTTTGTTTTGAAAAAAACGTTTTACTTTTACTAGAATATTTCCCATTTACATTCTTCCCTTCAATTTTAATAACTCGATGGCAAATTATTGTAGAAATCCATAAATATTTCAGTTGCGTATTGATATTCGCAATAAAAATTTGCAGAATTCATAATCGATTGATCGCTATAAATATAATCATTTAGCACATTTAAGGTTTCATTTATATCGCTTTTCTTTACATGTATACCGTTTGTAGTGTTATAAAAATCGCCTGTATGTGATGTTAAATAGCTTAACAATGAAGCATAATTTAATGTGATATTTGTATTATCACAACTTGGATCTGCTTCATAATCGCCACCACTAGATCCTGAGCCAGAATTTGAACCACCTGTATTTCCAGATCCTGAAGTATTACCTCCAGAACTTCCTGAGCCTGAACCAGAGTTAGATCCGGATCCAGAATTTGAACCGCTACCGGTTCCAGAGCCTGTATCGCTACCTGAACCACTTCCGGATGAGCTTCCTCCATTTCCAGTAGTTGAACCAGATGAGCTTCCAGAACCGCTTGAGCTACCACCAGAATTGTTTCCGCTTCCAGAGCCACTTCCTCCATTAGTTGAATTCTGATAGCAACTTGAACCGTCTTCTGGACGATTAGGAACAGTAGTTGGAGTAAAATCTTCATTTGTTCCTGGTGTTGAAGTTGTAGTTGGCTCATCATATTGCGCTGTTCCATCTAATTCTAAAATAGCGTCTACTTCAGTTACAATATCAAAAGTTGTATTATCAGCCGCGACCGTAAAGCTACTTGTTTTCGTTGATACTTTTACACTCACTTTTGGTGGGGCTTCATATAAATCATAAAAATCTACTTGATATGTATTTAAAGATACGTTTTCTGCAAATCTTCTGATAAAACTTTCAACAAATTTTTCACGATTGATTTTTAATTCACCACTTTGGCGGTAGTAAGCAAGATCGACAGCGTCGACCATTGCTGCTTCCGTTACTTCTTTTACTAAATAATAATCTTGGGTACTTGTAGTTGTTAGATTAGATACTAACATCATTATTACTATTACAAAGATACCTAATAATATAATCCAATATCCCCAATAAGTTTCTCTCATATCTAATCACCTCTTATTTCCATGCTGGCCCTATGCCATATGAATATGTACCGTTTTCTACTTCGTATAATGTCCATGAGGATGCTG
>CALVJI010000013.1 GCA_944332105.1 uncultured Bacilli bacterium | reverse complement strand
GCCTATGCATATACCCAAAGTGAGCAAGAAAGTGATAAATCGGACAGAGGTTTATACATGATGGAAGACCAAGATGGGAAAAGTTATTACTATCGTGGAAGTGTAAGTAACAACTATGTTCAATTTGCAGGATACTATTGGAGAATAATAAGACAAAATGGGGATGGCTCTGTACGTTTGCTTTATGCAGGAACAAGTGCGAATGCCACTGGAAGTGGCTTACAAATTAAAACAAATGCTTTTAATAGTACAAGAACAAACCCTGGATATGTAGGTTACATGTATGGAAATACATTTAATAGTAGTTATGCAGAGACTCACGCGAATGAAAATGATTCTGCTATAAAAACTCAATTAGATAGTTGGTATAAAACAAATATAGTAGATAAAGGATATAGTGAATATATAGCAGACTCAGGATTTTGTAATGATAGAAGTTTAGATAGTGGAAACGGAGTAAGTACAACAGCTACTACTTATTTTAAAGGACACAGAAGATATGTAAATCATGAACCAAGTCTAATTTGTCCAAATGCATCTAACGATTTATTTACAGTAACAAATGCAGATGGCAATCAAACCTTAACTTACCCAATTGGCCTTATAACAGTCGATGAGCTGATGTTAGGTGGTTTAGCTGATGGGTATTTAAACAGATTATCTTATACTTATTCATCCAGTCATTACTGGACAATGTCGCCTAGGAATTTCAACGCCGCGAATGCGGGTGCGAACGTGTTCATTGCTTACTCGTCCGGGTATGCTTTTCGCACATGGGTTACCGCCACGTATGGCGTGCGTCCTGTCATAAATCTTGCACCTGATACTCCGATAATAAAAGGAATTGGGACGGCTAATGACCCTTATATAGTGGGATAAAAATATATTTCAATTAAAGTATACTCTAGTGTGTTTCATAATTACACACTGGATTTTTTTTGTATATCTTTTTTACTTTTTTTGCATATATTTTATTATGAAACAGATATATTATATAGTCTTTTTTTGTTTGTTACTTTTATTAGGAATGGGAGTTTTTCAAATTCAAAATATTGTGGCTTTAGAAAGAATAGGTTTAGAAGAAGATCGTTTACATAAATATAAAATTCATGTTGATAAACCAAATATTGCTGAGGAAAAATTAAGGGTAGTGGTTGAGAATTTTTTAGAGAATCAAAAACAAGAATTTTTAAGACAGTTACCTGATACTACTATTCAACCAGAATTTGTTTATACCTTAGATATTACTTATCAGCGTTTTTTTGCTATGGAATATGAATCTTATCTGTTTCAAATTACGACTTATACAGGGGGAGCGCATCCTAATACCACTTTGCAAACATTTGTGTATAATCATGCTAATGATGAGTTTGTTACTATAGATACTTTTTTGGAAGACGATGAAGAATTTTTGGTAAATGTTTCTAAAAGTGTACGTAGTGATTTGCTCTATAATCCTAAAATAACAAATACAGCGATGATGTGGTCGGGAACTGAATCACAAAAGGAAAATTTTGATCATTTTGTAATTGTTAAACAAGGTCTTTTGTTTTATTTTGAACCTTATCAAGTTGCTCCTTATGCAAGTGGGGTGTTAAATGCATATTTTTCTTTAGAAAGGGAATTGTCTTTTTTAGAAAAATATGGTATCTTGTAAGGGTAAGAAAAGGAGTTTGAAGTAAATGGAAAATGAACAAAAAAATGAGACAGCTTTAGAACATTCTACGAGAGAAAATATGGGGGTAGGAAAAAAGGGAAGTAGTAAGATTTTATGGATTGTTTTTGGCGTCCTTGTTCTTGTACTTCTAGTGTTTGGTGTATATTTTATCTTTTTTAAGACTTCATCTAAAGAAATTTATGAGACTTCCATTCAAAATTTATTTTTAAGTGTTGATGGTAGTTTAAATGAATTGGAAGAAAAAACAGCTTTTTTAGAGAATGCAGATCAATCTGTTTTATATGAAGGAAGTTTGAATTTATCTTTTGATGATAATACGATGAGTGCACTTGCTCTTTATACTTATGATTATCGCATTGGTTTAGATTATGTTGATGATAAGGCGGAAGTGGCTTTGACCATGCGAGAAGATGAACGAGAAGTTTTAAGTTTGGCTCTTTATGTTTTAGATGAAATGGGGTATATTGAGTCTGAAGATTTATTTGAAGGGCTTTTAAGTGCGCCTGTTACAAATTCTGGATCATTTCATCAAGATATTACTTTAGATTATACGATGATTCGTTCGTTATTAGATAAAACCGAGAAAGCTTTATTAAATGTTTTAGATGAAAACAAGATGGAAGCTGTTAAAAAGAACGTGACTATTAAAGAGACTAGTCGGGATGTTACGGATCATATTTTAACTATTGATTCTGACATGCTTTGGAATTTTGTCTATGGTTTATCACAAGATATAAGTAATGACGCAGATCTAGTAACACGACTTGCCAACTTTTTAGAGGTGAGTGAAGAAGATATTACTGCTTCTTTAAATAGTTTGCAAAAAGAGGACTTTGATTTTAGTGTGCCAGTTGAGGTTCATTTATATACAGAAGGTAAAGATGTAGTTGGTTTTACAGTAGTTGAAGAAGATATCGAATATATTGTTGGTAGTGTTTTAGAGGATAATGTTGAAATCACCTTCCAAGATGAGACTGGTGCATCCTTAATTACTATTCAGCAAACTAATTCTTCAATTTCATTTTTACTAAGTGCTGAAGAAACTACAATGTCACTTTCTTATGATAAGGAAGCTAATACTTTAGTTTTTGATTTTGATAGTCCTGTTGATGAACTTGCTTTTACGGTAGAAATGAATATTCAAACAGAAACCGAAAGTGATGAAGTATCACATGAGACAATTACGGGTAATATTTCTTCTACAAGTGGTGAAGATACACTTGCCTTATCTTTTGAAGTAGAGAACACTACAACATTAAATGCAGATATTGCAGATATTAATACCTCTGCTGCTCGATCAGTAGATTCGTTAACTGAAGAAGAATTGAATACGATTCTTGAAAATTTACAAACGATTTTAATGAATGAAGAAAATATTATGGATTTTATAAGTCAAATTATAGAGGATTATGCCACTGTATAATTTGGCTTTTCTTTTTTCTCTTTTTGTGGTATCTTAAGCATATGAAAGCAGGGATTTATATGTTTGGATATCCAGTATTAGAAAAAGATAAAAAATATGTTATACCTTTTCTTTTTCATGATCATGCTCAATTAGCACTTTATGGCGATGTTGGTAGAGATATTTACTGTACAAAGAAAGGGCATTTTGAGCAAAATAAAGTAACAGTTTTTCAAGAGTATTTGATTGTTACACCGACGAAACGTAAGTCTTATGTGCAAGAAATAGTGACAGGAATTGAAATTCCTTTGGTGTTAATGAATGTACAAAAAACTAATGATAATGAATTTGTTCATACTTTGTATGGAGATTCTTCTAAGTTGGCGGTTGCTTTTGGAATGATTTATGAAAATAAAGCAAGTGATTTTGCCAAAGAACCTTTTTTATTACGGCAGGCTAGTGAGGAAGAGGTTTTAGAATATCAGAAAAGAAAAGAACGTGCTTATTGGGACTCAACTCTTGCTCATGTTTTGGAATATGCTAGAGAAGTTAAAAAACATTATTTGATGGCAAGATTAGAAGAACTGGATGAACAGAAAAAGAAAAATTTTGAGTATGTGCGGTTGCTTTGGGTTAAAAATCATTTGAAATGATTTTGACAATCCTTATAAAGTTTGTTATACTCTAGTTGTTGATGAAGATGCTGCCTTACAACCAGCGGAGTCAAATCGTGTAAAAAGCGTTAATTTTGAGAGATAGAGACTTCTATGAAGTAAGGTGGTACCACGGGTTATGCTCGTCCTTACGCATAGAGTTTTTTTATTTTAGGAAGGGATGGATTGTATGCTTCAAGATTTAAAAAGAAAATATGCTCATTTTTTACTTCTAGGTTGTTTAGCATTAAAAGAGGGAGATAAACTTTTTATTACAGCCAATAAAGAAGTAGAAGAGTTTGTCGATCTAGTTATTGCTGAAGCTCATCGTTTGAAAATTGATGATATTGAGACTTTGCTTATTGATTTTGCTTATCAAAAAGAATGTTATTTAACAAAATCTTATGAGGAGATTATAACTGATCCACGATTAGATAGAACAAAATACAATCAAATGGCAAGAGAAGGTTATGCATTCTTAAGCCTTTCTTCACCGCTTCCAGGATATTTAAAAGAGGTAAATCCGAAATTATTATCTAAAGTACAAAAGCATATTAGTGAAAGTACTAAAGAGTTTCGGGAATATCAA
The DNA here is from genome assembly GCA_944332105.1 of uncultured Bacilli bacterium. Lineage (GTDB taxonomy): Bacteria > Bacillota_I > Bacilli_A > RF39 > UBA660 > Ventrenecus. Next base: position 17,976 of record CALVJI010000013.1, on the reverse strand, counting down.
GATAAAGAGTTATTAAAGTGGAATATTAGTGCCGTTTCCAACCCTTATTGGGCTCATGTATTAGGTTTAGAAAACGAAGAAGCTTTATGGAAACTTATTTTTTCTATTTGTTTAATTGATGAAGAAAATGATCCGATTCAATTATGGCGTGAAAAACTGACTAAATTAAAAAAGCGGGCAGATAATCTAAATCGTCTAAAGATTGAAAAATTAATTTATCAAAATTCTTTAGGAACTCATTTAGAGATTTCCTTGCCTGAAAATTATCTTTTTCAATCGGCAGAAGGGCAAAATATTGTAAATATGCCGACAGAAGAAGTTTTTACTTCACCACATTATTTGAAAACAGAAGGAATTGTCTATGCTTCTAAACCTTTAGAATATCAAGGAAATTTAGTGGAAGATTTTTTCTTAGAATTTAAGGGTGGTAAAGTAGTAAATTATGGTGCAAAAAAAGGTGAGGAAATTTTAAAAGGAATTTTAGAGACAGATGAAGGTTCTTCTTATTTAGGAGAGGTTGCACTTGTTGATATTTCTTCACCGATTGCAAAGACTGGGCAAATATTTTTAAATACGTTGATTGATGAAAATTCTTGTTGTCATTTAGCATTAGGTCAAAGCTTTGCCGAATGTGTGGTAGATGGTTTAGAAAAGGATACAGAAGAATTAAAAAAATTAGGATTGAATACCTCGAAAAAACATGTGGACTTCTTTATTGGAACAGACGATTTACAGATTGAAGCGGTGTTAAAAAATGGTGAGAAAAAGATAATTATGGAAAATGGAAATTTTAAGGAGGAAAATTTATGACATTATATGAAGATTTGAAATGGCGAGGTTTAATCAAAGATATTACTTCACCAGATTTAGAAAAAAAATTAAATGAAGGGGGAATGACTTTTTATATTGGAACAGATCCAACAGCAGATTCGATGCATATTGGTCATTATTCTTCTTTTTTGATCTCAAAGAGATTGGCTAAATATGGGCATCATCCGATTTTATTGATTGGTGGGGCGACAGGAAGAATAGGCGATCCAAAACCTACTACAGAACGTGAGATGAAGAGCATTGAAGAAATTGAGAAGAATGCAATTGGACTAACTAGACAAGCTGAGAATATATTTGGCTTTGAAGTGGTAAATAACTGGGATTGGAGTAAAGATATTAATTTTATTGATTTTTTAAGAGATTATGGCAAATTTTTTAATATCAATTATATGTTAGATAAAGATATTATAAGAAGAAGATTGGATACTGGAATTACTTACACCGAATTTTCTTATATGATTATGCAAGCTATGGATTTCTTACATTTGTATGAAACAAAAAATTGTACTTTACAAGTAGCTGGTTCTGATCAATGGGGAAATATTACTGCTGGAGTTGATTTGATTCGGAAAAAGACTGGAAAAGAAGCGTATGGATTTACAATGCCTTTGATTTTAGATAAAGACGGGAAAAAATTTGGTAAAAGTGAAGGTAATGCTTTATGGCTAGATAAAAATAAAACAAGTGCTTATGAATTATATCAATATTTAATTAATACAGATGATGAATTAGTTATTGATTATTTAAAGAAACTTACTTTTTTAACTAAAGAAGAAATTCTGGAAATTGAAAAAGAACATAAAAATCATTTAGAGAAAAGAATCGCTCAACAAGAACTTGCTAAACAAATAATTACTGATTTACATGGTGGGGAAGAATATTTGCATGCTAAAGAAGTATCTGAGTGTTTATTTACTGGCAAGGTTTCTTCTTTAACGGATAAAGAAATAGAAACGGTATTTAAAGGAGTTCCAACTTTTGATTATGAGGAAAAGTCTTTAATTGATTTACTTGTAGAGAATAAAATTGTTTCTTCAAAAAGAGAAGCTAGGGAGTTTTTTCAAAGTAATGCGATTAGTGTGAATGGTGAATTCATTTTAGATGAAAACTTTATGCTCGATAAAACTCGTAAATACAATATTGTTAGACGAGGAAAAAAGAAATACTTTGTTTTTGTAAATAAGAAATTGTCATAGGTATTATGGCAATTTTTTTGACTTTATTCATTATTTAACCTATAATAGCCAACGTGGTGGTTGTATGAAAAATGAAAATTTAGAAATCTGTCAAAAATGTGGTGGTTATTGTTGTAAAAAAAGTGGTTGTGACTATGTTCCTGAAGATTTTTCGGAAATTTCTTTAAATTATTTGCTTTCCAAATTGGATGAAGGATTTATATCTATTGTATCTGCAGTGGATTTTAGGTATTTGCCTAACGGAAAAATTGTGAATATACCTTTTCTTTATTTGCGGGCTCGAAATAGAAATAGACCGATTGTTGATTTATTATCCATGAAAACCACTTGTGCTTCTTTAACAGAAAATGGTTGTAACTTTACGTATGAAGAAAGACCTACTGGTGGAAAAAATCTTACACCAGTTGATCAAGGTATTTGTTATCCGAAAGAAAATCCAATCGACTTAATAATAAGATGGGAGAGGTATCAAGATGTGCTTTCGAAGGCAGTGGAAAGAATAACAGGAAAAAGTGTTGATGAACAAATACGCCTTGATGTAGAACAACTTTTTTTAGATTTATTATCTGAAAATACCGAGGGAGTAACTAAAAGAGAATTGCTTGACATTCGTTCAATGATTCCAGAACTTAGTACTGTTTATCCAGAGGAATTATTCAAAGCAAAAAAACAATATTATAAAGGTTTGGTAACAAGAAAATTAAAACAATCCTTTGTTGCTTTTTTTAGGGCAAGATGATAAAATTTTGGTAGGAGTGGTGCAGATGTTATTAGAAGATAAAAGTGTGTTAGAAAGCATAAAAAAGAGAATTTGGTTTTCTTTTGTTGCGTCCATTTTACTGATTATTTTCGCGGTTGTTTTATTTATTAATCCAGATAATTTTATTCCAACAGCGATAAATGTTTTTGGGTATGTAGCGATCTTTTTAGGTATTTTAAATTTAGTTTTCTATTTTAGAATTCCTAGAGAAAATCGTATTTATAGCAAAAATTTATCGACAAGTATTTTACTTATTTTGTTTGGAATTATTGCTTTTATTGAAACGGCTATTTTACAAGAAATGATGACGATTTTGCTTGGTGGTTATGTGATTTTTCGCAATGCGTTTCGGATTGAAATGGCTTTTAATTTACAAGATAGAGCAAGAAATATTTGGCTTTCTTGTTTAGCTATTTCTGGTATTAATTTGATTTTAGGCTTTTTAATTGTCATTAATCCTTTTCCAGATTTATCTATTAATTGGTATTTAGGCATAATGTTAATTATTTCAGAAGCTTTACTTATTTTAGAAAATATTTTATTATTAATTGGTTTTAGGAAGTATAAAAATCATGAAGAAGTTGTTGCGTGATTTTTTTACTTTACCTTTTAAAATTTTGTTTAGCCGTTTTACTTTAGCTTTACTTGCTTTAGCTATTCAAATCGCGGGAATTGCTCTGATTTTTTTCTTATTTCAAAAATATTTGATTTATTTTATTGGTGGAATTGGCGTTTTAAATTTTTTGCTTGTTATTCTTATTATTAATCGTAATAGTTTGAATGCTGATTTTAAAACATCATGGATTATTCTTATTTTATTATTGCCGCCTTTTGGTAGTTTGTTTTATCTTTTTTGTCAAAATGATCTAGGAACAATTATTTTGAAGAAAAGATTGCGACTTCGCAAGGAAGAAAATCGTAAGTTTTTGCCACAGAATGAAGATGTTTCAGCGCGTTTAAAAGAAGAAAATAGACGTGAATATGCACATGCTTTTTATTTAAATCGGGTAGGGCATAATCCGGTATATGAATCTTGTGATTTTTGCTATTTTCCATTGGGCGATGATTGGTTTAAAGATTTACTCGTTAAACTTCGTGAGGCTAAAGAGTATATTTTTATTGAGATTTTTATTTTAGCTAATGAAAAGATGTGGGGACAGATTTTAGAAATATTGGAAGCTAAAGTGGCTGAAGGAGTTGAAGTGCGTGTTCTGTACGATGGAACTTGTTCACTCACGCTTTTACCACATAATTATCCTGAGCAATTAAGGATGAAAGGAATAAAATGTAAAGTTTTTAATCCAATTGTTCCATTGATTAAAACTTCGTATAATAATCGTGATCACAGGAAAATTGTTGTTATTGATGGTGAATATGCTTATACGGGCGGTTGTAATATCGCGGATGAATATATCAATCAAAAGGAGCGCTTTGGTCACTGGAAAGACTCTATGGCTCGACTAAGTGGAGATGCGGTAAATAGTTTCTGTGTACTTTTTTTAGAAATGTGGAATATTGATGTTTATCGTGATGAAGAAAATTATGCTTTTTATCAAAGAAAACACCAAAGACATGGAGAAGGGTATTTAATTTGCTTTGGTGATGATCCATTGGATAATATGCCTCTTGGTAAAGAAACCTATTTACATATTTTAGAAAATGCCCATGAAAAAGTAGATATTATTATGCCGTATTTTGTAGTGGATGGAGCTTTTTTGGAGACGATCTTGCATACAGCTTTAAAAGGAATTCAGATTCGTTTGATCTTGCCAGGAATTCCTGATAAGAAATTAGTTAACTATGTTGCGAAGACGTATTACCGTGATTTATTATCGTCAGGCATTGAAATTTATGAATATTCTCCGGGGTTTACTCATGCTAAAATGATGCTTGCTGACGGAGACAAGGCTCTTTTTGGTACAATTAATTTAGATTATCGCAGTTTCTATTTACATTTTGAAGATGGAGTTTATTTGTATAAAGTTCCAGAGATAAGTAAAATGAGTCAAGATTTTGAGATTACTTTAAAAAAGTGTCAAAAATTTACGAAAGAAAATTTTGAAGAATATTCTAAAGTAAAATTGTTAATTGGACGAATTTTACGATTATTTGGTCCACTCTTATAGTTTTTCTGTTATAATAAGATGGGAATGATGAAAATGAAGAATAACAAGGGTTTTATAGCAACGTCGATGATTTACTCGTTTTTCTTAGTCTTTTTGATGCTTTTAGTAACGATGCTTGCAACTGCTATCAATAACCGAGTGCTTGTTGGATATATTGAAGATGATATTCGAACCGAGATGGATGGATCAGGCAGCTTTGTTACGACGGTGGTAGAGCCAAAGACATATGCTGTGGGTGAAGAGATATCATTTGCTAATGAGAGTTGGATTGTCATTCAAGATTTGGGGTCTGAAATTAAAGCTGTTTTGGCACGTAGTTTAACGCGAGTTGAAATTGAAAATGCTATTGGACAAAGTGGAAATAGTCAATTTTATGGGACTTGTACAAGTGCTTCTTGTCAGTTGCGGGCTTGTTTTAATGCTTCTACTTCAGGAACGATTGGTGAAAGTGCCTGTTCTTACTTTGTCTTAAATGGGGCGGATCTATCGCGGCGAGCAGCATGGAATCCAACCGCAGCTCAGATTGCTCAGCGGTATGGGCAGTCTCTAGTTAGTTTGGTAGTTAATTCGTGGTTTCAAAGTCACGTTGGTTTACAACGAGTGTATAGTCAAAACAAATTAACAGAAATGCGTTTTAATGATGGAAGCTTTACATTGACTGGATATATTCGTATTCCATCAACGAGTGAAGTCGCGACAGCTAGTTCGTGGGCAACGGCTGGTGGTAATTCAAATTTGGTGCCTTTTCATGTTTTAGAAAGTGTTAGTTCAAAACAGACTAAAATTTATAATACTTCTTTACAAACAGTAAATTCTAATACGGCAGCTTATATACGACCAGTTATTCAAATTAAAGAAGGATGATTGCAAGAGTGTAAAAAGTATGATACACTTATGACAAGGAGGAAAAGATATGGAAATTTGGTTAATTGTGGTTCTTGTTATTGTAGTTTTACTTGTGCTTTATGGCATTCTTACTTACAATAAGTTAGTTGATTTGCGCAACCGAGTACGGGATCAATGGAGTCAAATTGATGTACAATTAAAGCGAAGATTTGATTTAATTCCTAATTTGGTGAGCACAGTTAAGGGCTATGCTAAACATGAGAGTGAAACATTAGAGCAAGTTATTGCTGCTCGTAATAGTTATACAACTGCTAGTACGCCACATGATAAAATGGAAGCCAATAATATGTTATCTGATACTTTAGGAAGATTATTTGCGTTAGCTGAAAGTTATCCGGATTTAAAAGCCAACACAAACTTCTTAGATTTACAACGTGAATTACAAGATACAGAAGATAAAATCGCAGTGGCACGGCAATTTTACAATGATACAGTTTTAACGTATAATAATAAAATTGAAATGTTTCCATCTAATTTGATCGCGGGAATTTTTAAATTTAAAGTTGAAGAATTCTTTAAAGCAGATGAAAAGTCTCGTGAGAATGTGAAGGTAGAATTTTAAGCTTACAGTCGTAGGCTTTTTTTCTTGGAAAAATGTAATAAATGTGGTATTCTGTTAGTATGTAAGGGTGAATTTATGAAAAAAATTATTGTATTTTTTTTATTTCTGATGTGGCCAATGGCTGTTTGGGGTCGCAATGTAAACTATGATGTAACTGATATGTATATTGATGCGACTATTTTGACGAATGGCGATTTGCAAGTGAAAGAATTAATCGTTTTAGATGGTACTTTTAATGGTTATGAACGAGATTTAGTTTATCGAAATCGTAATCTAAAAAGTAATGAGACTATTGATTTTTCCCAGGATGCTATTTATAATGCTTCCGGTATAGAAGATGTTTCAGTCGCAGCGAAGACGATTACGGATGAACAAATTGATTTTTCTTTAATGGATTCTTCATTTTTAGTTTTAGATAAGAATTATTACGAAGATGATGCAGTAAATGGTGAATATGTTGAACGTAGTATTCAGGATGGTAAATCTTATAAAATGTATTATGCCGCGGATGATGAGCAAGTTGCTTTTTTCTTACAATATACTTTAACAGATGTAGTTGTATTACATGAAGATGTGGCCGAGATTTATTGGACCTTTGTTGGGGAAAATTTTGATGATACGATTGAAAATTTGCAAATACAAGTTCATTTGCCTCAGGAAGATTCATCTGATTTATTTAGAATTTGGACACATGGAGATTTAACCGCGACTGTTAATTTTGTTGATCGGCAAAGTTTTTTAACAAGTGTATTACGAGTGCCTAGAAATACGGCTATTGACGTTCGTAGTACTTTTGATAAAGGGTTAATGGATGCCAGTTTGGTGACAAAACAAAGTGGAGTTTCCGCTTTAGATGGCATTTTAGAAGTAGAAGAGAAAAGAGCAAATGATGCGAATATCTTACGAGAGACGACAGCTCGTAATTTACGAATTATGCAGATTGTTTGTGTTTTGTTTTTAGTTTTCGTTTTAGCATGGTGGGTCTATGTGTATTTTCGTTTTGATAAAGAATATAAAAGCACTTTTAGATCTAAATATAACCGAGAATTTATTGATGATTATAATGTCGAGGTTATCGATTATTTGATGAACGGCAATATTACCGAAAATGCGATGTCAGCATCAATTTTAAATTTGATTTATAAGAAAAACATTCAAGTAGAGGAAATGACGGATGATAAAAAGAGCAAGAAGAAAAAAAAGGAATACGTTTTTACTTTACTTAACCGCGATGGCGTGAATGATACAGAAGATGTTTTACTTGATTTTCTTTTTGAAACAGTAGGTAAAGATAACAAGTTTACTACCAAAGATTTGCAACAATACGCTTCTGCTCCTAAGACTTTCTCACAATTTCAAAAATCTTATACGAATTGGAAAGCTTGTGTAAAAAAAGATGGAGAACGCCAAAATTTTTATGAACAAAATGGTTTACCAATCGTTTCAAGTATCTTTATTTTGCTGATTGCTGTTTTTATTCTCTTTTTGGCTAATTATTTAGGAGTTGATTCTTTTTTAATTATTGTTGTTTTAACAATCAGTATTGTTTTCTTAATTTATTCTTTGCTTATTAAAAAGAGAACAAAAAAAGGAAATGAAGATTATGTTAGATGGTTAGCTTTTAAACGTTTCTTAGAGGATTTTGGACGATTTGATATAAAAGAATTGCCAGAGATTAAGTTATGGGAAAGATACTTGGTTTATGCTACTATCTTTGGATTAGCTGATCAAGTAGAAAAAGCGATGAATGTTAAGATTGCTGAGTTTTCGCCGGATATGGTTGGTGCTTATTATCCAACATGGGTTGATTTTCATATTGCTCATATGGTTAGTTCGAGTGTTCATCATTCTATTGCTTCTAATTATACAGCGATTTCTAATTCAGCTATTGCCTCAAGTACACACAGTAGTGGGTCAGGATTTGGTGGCGGTGGCTCATTAGGTGGCGGCTTCGGCGGCGGAGGCGGCGGAGGTCGAGGATTTTAATTTGCAAACAAGTTGTTTGCTTTTTTTCTTGTTCTTTTAAGAAAACTGTGTATAATAAAATTACGCAGGAAATAAGATTGAAATAAATGGAGTTTATCAAAAAATGACATTTGGAGGCATATATATGAGTCTAGGCGAATTGTTTATTTCTGATTGTGAGATTCCTAAACCATTATCTAAAGAAGAAACTTATAGGTTATTTAAAAGAGTTAATCTTGGAGATGAACAAGCTTTTAAAAAAATCGTTTCACATAATATTCGATTTGTTATATATGAAGTCATGCATTGTTTTCAATATGTTCTATATGACAAAAGTGATTTAATTTCTATTGGAACTATTGGTTTAATGAAAGCGGTAAGAACATTTGATGTAACTGAAAATATTGACTTTGCTACTTATGCTAAAAAATGTATTGATAATGAAATATTGCAGTTTTTAAGAAAATTAAGGAATGAAAAAAAACATTTTGGTGATGTGGGAAATTTTGATGATGAAAAAATTGATGATGAAACTAGTATATTAGATGAATATATAAAGATTGAAACTTGTCAGATTATTCGTCAAATGGTAATGAATTTGCCAGCGCGTGAACGTGATGTGATTATCCTTTATTTTGGTTTTGATGGTGATAGAAAATATACACAGCAAGAAATAGCGGATATGTTGCATATATCACAGTCTTATTTGTCAAAATTAATTGTTAAAATTCTTAAGAAATTAAGGTGGCAATTAGAACAAGAAAAGATTATTGAATTTAAAAAAGAAAGACATTTATCTTTTGAGAAAAAAGAGGTTTAGCTGTAAGCCTTTTTTTCATGACTTGCTTTTTTAAAAAAAAATTGATATAATGGGGGCACGTAAAAAAAGCTTTTTTGAAAGTTCTTTTATTTTTATAAGAACTTATTTTAAAAAGATTAGTTAGAAGGAGATTATTTATTTTATGGAAAAAATAAGAATTTTTGGCTTGGGTGGATTAGATGAAATGGGAAAAAACACCTATGTTATTGAAATTAATGATGCAATTTTTGTTTTTGATTGTGGTTTAAAATATGCTGAGAATAATATGTATGGCATTGATTATATTATTCCTGATTATGAATATTTAATTAAAAATAAAACGAAAATTAAAGGGGTATTTATTACACATGGTCATTATGAAAATATGGGGGCTGCGGCTGATTTAGCGCGGATTATTCCAGGAATTAAATTTTATGCTACTCATTATACTAAATTTGTTTTAATGGATTTAGGAGTTAAAGAAGAAAATATTGTGGAAATTGTACCTAATAAATCTTTAAAATTTGATGGGATTACTATTTTTCCGTTACCAGTAAGTCATAGTGTACCGGGAGCCGTTATGTATTCTATTAATACGTCTCATGGTGCTATTTGTTATACTGGTGACTTTATAATTGATCCGTTGATGCGTGATGCTTATGATATGGATTTAGGAAAAATTGCTTATATTGGAAAAAAGGGTGTTTTATGTCTTTTAAGTGAATCTGTTTTTTCTGAGCATGTTGGTCATACTTCACCATCACATCGTTTAGCTTCCTTTTTTAAGGATGTCATCAGCAAATATAATAATCGGATTTTCTTTAGTGTTTTACCGACTCATTTGTATACGATTCAAGATATTTTTGAAGCAGCAAAGAACTCTCATCGTAAAGTGGTTATTATGGGTAAAAAATTACAAAATTTTGTGCGTTTTGCGACCGAGAATAAATATTTAGAGTATCCAGCTGAAATGATTGGCGATCTATCTAATATTGAAGAAACTAATGCGATTTTATTAATTTGTGATGATAAAGCTAATGCGTATGCTTCTATTAGTAAGATTGTTAATGGATATGATAAATTTATTACATTGCGACAGGATGATGCGATTGTCTTTGCAGAACCTCGTTATGATGCGAATGAAAAAGCGATTGTTAAGCTTGAAAATGATTTAGCGATGGCAGGTTGTAAAATTATTTCTTTACCGAAAGATAAAAATATTTTACATCACGCTTCTAGTGAAGATTTAATGTTAATGATCAAACTTATGAATCCGAAATATTATATGCCGGTTAAGGGTGAGTATCGGTATATGGTCAATAATGCGAATTTAGCTAATGCTTTAGGTATTAAGCCAGAAAATATTTTCTTAAAACAAAATGGTGATGTTGTTGAGCTTGTGGATGGGGTTGCAACTGATAAGTTTGAACATATTAAAGTTAAAGATACATTAATCGATGGGAAGAGTAGTGATGATGTTGGCGAGCTTGTCATGAAAGACCGAGAGATGTTAAGTGATAATGGTATTGTTTTAGTAAGTGCTACATTAAGTAAAAAAGATAAGGTTTTACTAGTGGGACCTGAAATTACGACAAAAGGTTTTATTTATGTACGAGAAGCAAAAGATACTATTCATAAAATGAAAGAGATTAGTGAAGAAGTTATTACTCGTAATATCGTAGATCAAGTGGTTGATTATAATCGTATTAAGACGGAATTACGGAGTGAACTTAGCAATTATTTATATGAACAAACGGAATGTAAACCGATGATTATCGCGGTGGTTCAAGAAGTCTAGGGACTTCTTTTTTTGGGCATTTGTTTGGCTTGTAATGTAGGGATATTTTTGATAAAATAAAAAACATAAAGTACATGGTGTACTTTGTGAAGGGAAGTAAAATATATGGATCATACAACCTTATTTGATGTCGCGGTTTTACATGATGCAGTTTATAAAAAAACGGTTCAGGAAGTCGCGGCTATTTTGGAGGAAAGAGGCTATAATCCGGTTAATCAGTTAGTAGGATATTTTATCAGTGGAGACCCAGGATATATTTCAAGTTATAAAGGTGCACGTGAAAAAATTTTAGGTGTAGATCGTTCGGAGCTATTGGCTTTTATTATTAAGGACTATTTGAAGTGAGATATTTAGGATTAGATTTAGGAACGAAAAGTTTAGGGCTAGCTCTTAGTGATTATACTAATACGATGGCTCTGCCATATAAAACCATTACTTTTACACCTTTAAATTATGAAAGTGTGTTGCCTACTTTGCAACAGATTGTTTCGGAAAAAGAAATTACAGCTTTTGTTTTGGGATTACCTAAAAATATGAATAATACTTTGGGACCTGCTAGTGAAAGAAGTTTACAATTTAAAGAACTTTTAGAAAAAAATTTTGCTTTACCTGTTTATTTAGTAGATGAAAGATTAAGTACTGTAGAAGCGGAAAAAATTTTGTTGATGGGTGATAAAAGTCGTAAGAAACGAAAAAAAGTTATCGATAATGTTGCTTCTGCGCTTATTTTAGATACATTTTTAAAAGAAAGAAGGAATACAAATGAATGAACCAAAGCCTATTACAAATAATATTTTTGTAGTGAAAGATGAAAACGGTAAAAATATCGAATGTGAAATACTTTTTACTTTTGAGTCACCTGAGACAAATAAGAATTATGTGGTGTATACGGATCATACCAAAAATGAATCTGGTGAAGTAAAGGTTTATGCTAATGTCTATGATAAAGGTGGGAATAATCGCGAGCTTTTACCGATTGAAACGGAAGAAGAGTGGAATACGATTGAAGCTATTTTAGCGAAGTTAGAGGAGAAAGAAAACGCATGAAAAAAGTTTTACTTATTATTGGAATATTACTTCTTTTTGTCATCGCCGCTTTGGCGGGCTATTATGTGTGGAGTATGGATGCTTTATCTACGGAAGAAAATATCCAGACTTTTGTTATTGAACCAGGTACAACTAAGACCGAGATTGCTAAAGATTTAGAAGAGGCAGGACTTATTCGGAGTCAATATGGATTACTTGTATATTTATTTTTTAATGGAGGAAATATTCAAGCTGGTGAGTATGAGTTAAGTGCTAATATGACACCAGTAGAAATGCTTAATAAGTTTACTACAGGCGATGTTAAAATTAATACGGTGACACTTACTTTTGTGGAAGGGCAAAAAGTGATGGATTATGCGAAAGTCGTCGCGGATAATTTGAATATTTCAGAAGATGAATTTATTAATCAAATGGCTGACCAAACTTATTTAGAAAGTTTAATTTCGGAGTATTGGTTTTTAAGTGATGCCATTTTAAATCCAGAACTTTATTATCCATTAGAAGGCTATTTGTTTCCAGATACTTATGAATTTTTAGAAACGGCGACTGTTACGGATGTAATTCGTACTCTTTTAGATAATACAGAGCGGAAAATTGAACCTATACGGGAACAAATAGAAGCGAATGAACATTCTTTTCATGAGATATTAACGATGGCATCCATTGTTGAAAAAGAAGCTAATACGGATAGTGATCGGGCGACTGTTGCTCAAGTGTTTTGGACACGCCTTCGGGATAATTGGTCTTTAGGTAGTGATGTCACGGCTTATTATGGTGATCATAAAGAAATGGGCGTTGATGAACTCACTTGGGAAGTACTTTATGACAAGAATCCTTATAATACACGTTTGACAGATGGCTCGATGAATGGTAAACTACCTATTGGACCTATTTGTAGTCCAAGTTTAAGTAGTATTACAGCCACATTAAATCCAAGTGCAACAAATTATTACTTTTTTGTGGCTAATGTGTGTACAGGTGAAGTATTTTTTCAAAATACCAATGCTGAGTTTTCTAATAAAGTAAAAGAATTACAGCAAGTTTGTGCTCAAAATTAAGAGGTGAGTGAAGTATGAAAAATTTAATTATGGAAATGGAAGAATATGCAAGGGAAAAAAATATTCCAATTATGGAAAAAGATGGAATTGCTTTTCTAATGAAATATATTAAAGCTCATAACATCAAAAGTGTTTTAGAAATTGGTAGTGCTATTGGTTATTCGGCAATTTTAATGGCATCGAGTAGTCCGGATGTTAAAGTGACGACTATTGAACGTGATGAAACCAATTATATGGAATGTTTAAAAAATGTGAAAAAATGTGGTTTTGAACAAAAAGTTAATGTTGTTTTTCAAGATGCTTTAGAACTTAATTTAGCTGAAGGTACTGAATTTGATTTGATTTTTATTGATGCTGCAAAAGGTCAATATACTAAGTTTTTTGAAAAATATAAATTCTTTTTGGCTAAAGGTGGAACCATTATTACCGATAATTTGAAGTTTCATAATTATGTAGGAAAAAGTAAAGAAATCGAAAGTAAGAATCTACGGCAACTTGTAACTAAAATTGAAAATTATATTGATTTTTTAAAAAATAATGAAGAATTTGATACTGAATTTATAGATGTAGGGGACGGTTTATCTGTCAGTGTTCGGAAAAATGAAAAGTAAGTTTTTAATTATACCTGGAGAAAATGAGATAGAGAAAGTTGATGGCGTAGACTTTCTTTTTCCGCTTGAAAAGTTTTCAATTGGCCAAACAAGGACTTTTGCAATTGATGAAATTGTACCCGGTTCTTACATTTATATTAATCGACTATTAGATACTCAAGATATTTCTGAACTGCGGATTCTATATCCTAAAATTCTTGAAAAAGCTAAAGGTGTGGTTTTTGAGGATTTGGGAGTGCTAGAACTTTTTCGGGAATTTGAAACGCCTTTAGAAATGTGTTTATATGCAACACATGCATTGTGTAGTTCGTATACTGTTAAGGCTTTTTTGGATGAAGTGGATACGGTTATTTTATCTAATGATTTAACAAAAGAAGAAGTTTTGCAAATTATTTCTTTGGTTCCAGAACGAGTTGGACTGCTTCTTTATGGTCATCTTCCTTATATGTATTCAAGAAGAACATTACTTAAAAACTTTGCGCTTCATTATGAATTACCTATAAAAAATAGAAGAATTTTAAAAGAAAAGCAAAGTGGTAAAGAGTTTTTGGCAATTGAAACGGATGAAGGAACCGTGTTATATGATTCTAAAGCGTATGATGGACGAATCTTTTTAGAACAAAATGAAGTGAAGTATTTTTTGATCGATCTATCTTTTACAAAGATTTCTAGTATCAAAGTTTGGTTAGAAGCATTTTTGAATGGTGAAGAATTAACAGATACTACTAGTGGTTTTTTATATCAGAAGACGATTTATCGGTTACCACCAAAAGGAGGTAAAAAAGATGATTGAGTTACTCGCGCCGGCTGGTGATTTAGAAAAATTAAAAATTGCCTATTTATATGGGGCAGATGCTGTCTATGTTGGTGGACAAAATTTTAGTTTACGGGCGAATGCTAAGAACTTTTCCATTCAAGACTTAGAAGAGGGGGCTCGTTTTGCTCATCAACTTGGTAAAAAACTTTTTGTAACAGTGAATATTATTTTTCATGAAGAGGATGTTACTGGCTTAGAAGATTATTTAAAAACTTTAGATCGAATTGGTATTGACGCTATTATTGTTAGTGATTTTTATGTTGTAAAATTAGTAGAACAATTACATCTTCATTTGGAAGTACATTTATCGACTCAAGCTAGTGTTTTAAATGAAGAAGCAGCACTTTTTTATAAAAAGCATGGGGTTTCTCGGATTGTACTTGCAAGAGAAGCAAATAAGGAAGATATTAAAAAGATTAAAGAGAAAACAGGATTGGAATTGGAATGCTTTGTCCATGGGGCGATGTGTACTTCTTTTTCAGGAAGATGCGTACTTTCTAATGTGGTGACGAATCGCGATGCGAATCGCGGAGGATGTGCACAGGTATGTCGATTTCTTTTTGAAACGGATGCGCCTTGTCCTTTTAGTATGACGAGCAAAGATTTAAATATGATTCTCCATATTAAAGAAATGATGGCGTTAGGAGTTAATTCATTTAAAGTGGAAGGAAGAATGCGTGGCATTTATTATATTGCAACGGTCATTTTAACTTATCGTAAAATTATAGATAAAATTATGAATCAATCTTTAACTTTAGAAGAGGCCAAGTATTATGAACAGATTTTAAATCGCTGTGCGAATCGTGAGAGTACTCCGCAGTTCTTTAAAGGACTCCCAACTCATCGAGAGCAATACTATCTAGGACGAGACGAAGTTTCTAATCAAGATTTTTTGGGTTTAGTTTTAGATTACGATGAAAAGAGTAAAAAAGTAAAAGTAGAGGAACGCAACTACTTTAAAGTTGGTGATGTTGTAGAATTTTTTGGCCCAAATACGGAAACATTTACCTATACTATACATAAAATAGAAAATGATCAAGGTGAAGATATTACAGTAGCCAATCATCCAGGAATGATTCTCTATCTACCTTGTGAGGTTACTTTACAAAAGTATGATATGATGCGCATAAAAGTATTTGACAAACCTGATCTTTTATAGTATTATTTGGACTGGTATTAAAAAGGAAAGTGATTTTAATGAAAGAAGAAATTTTGTTAACACCAGAAGGATATTTGGAACTAGAAACAGAATTAAATGAACTAAAAACAGTTGTGCGACCACGGGTTATTAAAGATTTAAAAGATGCTCGTGCACAAGGTGATTTATCTGAAAATGCGGATTATGATTCTGCACGTGATGAACAAGCTCAAGTGGAAGCACGTATTAAAGAGTTAGAATATAAGTTAGAACACAGTGTAATAGCAGAAAGTAAAGATAAGGATGTCGCTGCTGTGGGAAGAACGGTTGTTATTCTATATGATGATGACGATGTTGAAGAATTTAAAATTGTAGGTTCAATGGAAGCTGATCCATTAGAAAATAAGATATCTAATGAAAGCCCAATTGGTAAAGCTGTGATTGGTCATAAAAAGGGTGAAAAATTAGAAGTTGAAAGTCCAAATGGTTCTTATACGATTGTGTTAAAAGATGTAAAATAAAGATGAAGAGCAGTGTATTGTACTGTTCTTTTTTTTGGAAAAAATATTGAGATATAATACAATTCATGTTATACTTTTTATGAGTAAAAGAGTAAAAAATATGAATTCTAAATTATAATTCATACTAAGTTATAGAAAGTGAAGTGTTTCAAATGAAAAAATTCAAAAAAGTTCTAGGGGGGGGGGTATAATCGTTTAAATAAAGAAAACGATACCCCTAATTTAGAACTCGAAAAATATAAAGAAAAAAATACGAAAAAAACAGGAATCATTCTTTTTATTATTGTTTGTATTTTATTAATAACAGGAGTATTTTTCTATACTTCATTCGCTTCATTTGAAAGTAGAGAAACCTATAATTTAATGGAAGGCACTATTCAAAGTCCTGGTGACATTTATTTTGCTTATTATATTGATGGAGTTATTGCAAATGATTTGCCAGATCAAAATACAGAATATACGTTAGATGAAAAAAACTCAACGTGTAATAATGGGGTAGTTCCAGGTTGGGATTATAGCACATGGAAATTTATGGGAGATTATAGTAATTATCAAAAAGGAACCAATAAACGAACTAAATGTACTTTATATTTTGTAAAAAATGAAACGGTAACGACTGCTTTAGGAGAGTTATCCGTTTATCCATATACCCCAGATTTTACAGATTCTGCTTGTAATAATAGTTCGAATTGTTCAAGTTACGAAAAAGGAATCTATCAAACAACAGATGAGGATGGCATAACATATTATTATCGAGGTTCAGTAGAAAACAATTACTTTTATTTTGCAAATTATTGGTGGCGAGTAATAAGAATCAATGGCGATGGCACAATTCGCCTAATTTATGACGGAACTATAGCTCATACGAATGAAGAACAAAGCGAAGATGAAGTTTATATTTCGAGTGCCTTTTCTTCAGGAGAGGGAAATAACATGTATGTAGGTTATATGTATACGAGTGGCGAAGCTCATGGACTAGGAACTTCTTCAGTGATAAAAACGGTAAATGATACTTTTTATCAAGAACATTTAGCCAATTATTCTTCTTATATAGATACAAATGCAGGCTTCTGTGGCGATAGAAGTACATTAAATTTGCAAAGTGGTGTAGGGACAGAAAAAGTGATTACATATAATAAAGGTTACTACCGCGTTTTAAATAGTTCTCCAAACTTGGTATGTGAAGATGAAAGAGATCTGTATACGGTATCCACATCAAATCAAGGCAACAAAGCCTTAACGTATCCTGTTGGCTTAATAACTATTGATGAAGTAATGCTAGCAGGTCACAGTGGAGGAATCTTTGAAAGTGGTCATAGTACTGTCAAAAGCGCTTCTTATACCTATTTGACAACTATGGCGGGATTTTGGACGATGACACCTGCAGGAGCATATAATCCCTGGGGTTCTACTGCCTTTTTTGCTTATGTATTTGTTGTACACGAAGGTGGTTGGATTGGCCATGGAACTCCTAAAGGTTCATTTGGCTTAAAGCCAGTCATCAATATTCGAAGCGATGTAGAAATTACAGGTAATGGAACAATTGATAGTCCTTATCAAGTTGTTTAAATCAAGAAAAAATATAAAATTCGACAAAAGAAGCCAAAACTTGTCAAAATCTCCTCTTGCTAAATAAAGGTATATGCCTTTAGAATAACTGGGCATGAAGGAGGTAAACTCATGATTACTGATTTACAGGAAAAACCAAAATTTTATACTTGCCGTTATGACGTAGCATTTAAAGAAGTATTTCTAAATGAAAAAAATGAAGAGATTTTAAAGAAGTTATTAGAACAATCTTTACATTTGAAAATTCATACGATAGAAACTGCTATGATGGA
>CALVJI010000012.1 GCA_944332105.1 uncultured Bacilli bacterium | reverse complement strand
ATACAATTTTTTGTTGCTTTTATTTTGAGACTTATAGCTATTGGCTTTGTCTGTTGCATTTACTTTGAGAAGTCACCCTTTTTCTTAACTTTTTGGTTTAAATAATAAGGCAAAGATGAAAGCAAAAACAACCGCGCTTACAATAGCTAGTGAACTTTTTACTAAAAGACCACTGGCAAGGCCTAAAATACCTACTTCGTGATAGCCTTCAATTGCACTGGTGTAAAGCATGTGGCCAAAATTGGAAATCAATACGGTCGCGCCTGCTCCACCAAACTCAATTAATTTGGAATAAAGACCAAAGAAAGATAAAACAGCTCCGATGATAACAAATAAAGATGTAATATGACCTGGTGTTAATTTCGTGTTATCCATTAATACTTGGGCTAGAAAACAAAAAGTGCCTGCGACTAAAAAGGCTTTAAAGAAAATCATCCGTTCACCTCCAAACTAACAGCATGAGCAACGGCCGGGATGGAAAGCTTTTGATTTACAAAGAATGGATTATGTAAAGAGCCTGTGCCCACGATTAGAATACGACTTTTTTTCTTTTGTTTTAATACTTTATTAAACAAATATAAAGGTAAGGCTACTGGTCCACTCGCCCCAGCATAAGTTTCTTCTTGACTTTTTAAATAGAGTTCACAGCCAGCATCTTGGTGTTGTTTCATTTTAAGACCATAAGCTCTTTTTAAATATTCTACAAGGATTTGACCACCAATACAACCTAAATCGCCTGTTAAAATCAGATCATAATCGTTCATTTGCCGGTTAAATTCGGCTAAATGGGTTACGATAACATTAGCTGCAGCTGGAGCCATTACTGCACCCATATGGGAAGCATCTTTGATACCCATGTCAATTACTTTGCCGATGGTATAACCTTCTATTTTTATATTGGTTTCTTCTTTCGTTAACAAACATGCAACCGCGCCTGTGGCCGTAAAGGTTGTAGTTGTAGGTTTTGGCGCGCCATACTCAATAGGAAAGCGAAATTGTTTTTCAGCATTTAAGTTGTGCGATGAAGTTACACAAACAACATTTCCTTTCTTTTTATTATCTAAGTATTCTGAACCCGCGATTAATGCTTGAACAAATGAAGCACAAGCGGAATAAATGCCATAAAATGGAATATTAAAGTGACTTGCTGCATAACTTGAAACGCTGATTTGATTGGATAAATCTCCACCAACTAATAATTCCACATCACTATGAATCAGTTTTTCTTTGCTCAAAAGATTGTCAATTACCGTCTTTTGCATTTTGATTTCGGATTGTTCAAAAGTTTTCTCACCAAAATAATAATCATCTAAGACGATATCATAATCTTTGATACAACCCTTTTTTTCAACTGGACCAGCTAAACTAAAAGCATCTTTAATGTAAATATTGTTTAATTTTTTGCTAGCCATAAATAATCACCCCTAAAATTCCTAGGATGAAGCCACTTAAAATTCCATATAATAAGACACTGCCCGCTAGTTTGAAGAAACTAGAACCGAGTCCGGTAATGAATCCGTCTTTGCGATAGTCTAGGGCTGCTGAGGTAACTGAATGAGCAAAACCGGTAGTTGGCAAGAATAATCCCGCTTTACATTTGCTAACCCAATTATCAAAAAAACCTAAGGCTGTACTTAAACTGGCTAGAAAAATTAGGATAACACAAAGCCATGAATAGGCTTCCATCTTTTCTAAAGCAAAGGAATTTTCTAAAATTGCAACGATGACTTGGCCGAAGAAGCCAACTAAACCACCAACTAAAAATGCAATGACAGCATTCTTCCATTTGTTTTCTTTAGGAGTAAACTCCTTAACTAACTTCTGATATTCTTCTTTTCTCATATAACCACCTATACATAGATTGGAAAGAATTCAAATTTTTATACAAAAAAAATGAAATTATGAAAGATTTTTAGAGATACTTTATGATAACTTGGTATTCTTTGATTAAATCTTCTAATTTCATTTTAGCATTAGCAGGCGAAGTACTCGGTAAACAAATATCTTCTTTTTTATAGATTGGATATAAATATTTTTGGTAAATATCATGAGCTTTTTTACCCGTTGTAAAAATTTGTTTGATCTTAGCTTTTTGGAAAATTACCTCAAGATCATTCGGAACAATATTTTTTATGGAAGCATCACTTGAAGCATGAATTTTACAAGAAGTACAAGTATCCCATAAAGCAATTCCATGTTGCAAACAAAATTCTTTTTTATCCAAAATTTCTTCCCCAAAAACACTTTCCAACACTTTCCAAAAACGATTTTTTGGATGCATATAATAAAATCCCTCTTCCCTTGATTTAACACTAGGAATAGAACCCAAAACTAAAACCTTTGAATTTTCATCATATACAGGCGGAAATTCATGATACACTTGCATAAAAACACCTCCCATTAAGGATAGACATAGGTAATATGTAATCTTGCATAATTTTCATATTTTTTAATAATATCAGAAATTCTTTTCATATCTTCAGAAATACTCTCATAAAGAAATGTTAAGTTCGAAATATCTGTGATTAAAAGCTGATAAACTTTTTCGTAAGCATTTTTTATAAAATTCAAATCAATAGAATCTTCATTTTTATCTTCTAAAGAAAAACGATAAAGCAATTCTTTATGCCAGCTAAAAACTTCGTGTTCCCGTAAAATTCCAATATTCCAATTGATCAAATCGAAAAAATATTTTGAATGCGAATCCTTTAATTGAACCACCATATGATTCCGTGAAAAAGAAGACCTCTCTTTTCCTTTTTCTTGTAACTCACCTAGAACCACTTCTACCTCATACCCAAGTTTTTGAAAAATCAAAAATAAAATTTCATTTGCATGACGACAACACCCCATACCATTAAAAGGATATAAAGAATATGGAATATTCTGAAAAAAAACATATTCAAATTCATTACTTGGTTTAAATGAATGACTAGAACTTAAAAAGCCATCATAAAGCAGAAAAACACAGACAAAAAAATCTTCAAAAACTGTTTCATTTTGTAAAGATTTTATATACCAAGCAAGATTTTCTAAAATTCTTTCATAACATTCTAAAAGAATTTGTTTTTCTTCCCGAGATACATCATAGCTATAAATCATAAAAGAAAAAAGAGATTACTCTCTTGGTCCTTTCTTTATGGTTTTAGTTGAATCATTCAAACTTTCTTGTAAGACGGTTCCAAAAGTAGCAACATTAGATAACTCAGCCGGTAAAATGATTTTTGTTGCATTACCATCAGCCATCTTACTTAACGTTTCATAAGATTTAAGTTGTAAAACTGCATGATCCGCTCCAGCTTCTTTTAAAAGACGAATTCCTTCAGCCTCAGCATTTTTAATTTTAAGTAATGCTTCTGCCTCTCCTTCAGCTCGTTTAATTCGAGATTCTTTCTCAGCTTCAGCTCTTAAAATAGCACTTTCTTTTTCACCTTCCGCAATTAAAATAGATGATTTTTTCTCGCCTTCTGCTTGTAAAATTTTCTCTCTTCGTTCCCTTTCAGCTCGCATTTGTTTTTCCATGGCATCTTGAATGTCTCTTGGTGGTAAAATATTTTTTACTTCTACACGATTTACTTTAATGCCCCATGGGTCAGTTGCTTCATCTAAGATAGAACGCATTTTAGAATTAATAATATCTCTAGAGGTTAAAGTTTGATCCAGTTCTAGTTCACCAATAATATTACGTAAAGTCGTGGCTGTTAAGGATTCGATTGCGCTAATTGGATACTCTACCCCGTAAGTATAGAGTTTGGGATCGGTAATTTGAAAATACACAACTGTATCAATTTGCATCGTCACATTGTCTTTGGTGATGACTGGTTGTGGTTCAAAATCTCGTACCATTTCTTTTAAAACAACAGTATTTGCGATGCGATCAATGAATGGTATTTTAAAATGCAAGCCATTATGCCATGTTGTTAGGTAAGAACCAATTCTTTCAACAACATAGGCTTTTGATTGGGGAACAATTTTGATATTCGGAATAATAATCACAATCGCGATTATCAAAACAATAATTAAAATTTCCATATACTAACTCTCTTTCTTTACAACTTTTTTCGTGGTAGTTTTTTTCTTGGCTGTTTTCTTTTTAGGGGTCTTAGGTGTTGTTTCTTTGACCTTCTCAACTACTAGTTTTACACCATCAATGGCTGTGGCTTTGATCGTGGCATCCACCGGAATTTTTGAATGTGAGATCGCACTCCAAAGCTTACCATCGACTTTTACTTCACCAATTTTGTTTTTGGCAATTTCAGAAGTGACAACCCCTTCCATTCCAATTATACGTTCTAAGTTTAATTTAATTTCTCTTTCCGCACATTTTTTCTTAATAATTGGTTTTGTTAATAGTAAAAGAATAATACCGCCTATCACAAAAACTGCAAATTGAAGATAAAAATTATCTGTCAATAATGAAGTAAGCATGGCGATAAAACCACTTGCAACAAACCAGATAGAAACTAAGTTCACGGTCGAAAATTCGATAATAGCAAGCAATAAAACTACTACTAACCACATTGCCCAATATTCCATATACTCCTCTTCCCTTCTACTTACTATTATACCTGTTTTCTTTAAATAAGCAATTTATTTTTACTTATTCTTTTCCTTTTTTGGTCATTTGTTCATCAGCTTCTTTACCTAATTTTAACGCTGATAAAAAGAAAAGTAGAGTTATTATTAAGACAATCATTAGAATAATTAAAAACATATATCTCACCTGATATATGTATATTAGTCATAAATCGAAATATTTCTACTCTTTCGACAAAAGTTGTCAAAATTAGTCTTTGATTTGTTGTAAAATTTGAGGTTCAATGGTTTCTAAAGCATATTCTTTTCTTTTGGAAAGATTATATGTGATCATCTTTTTTCGTAAGGCAGTATCTAAATAAATTTGGGTTATTCTTGAACATAATTCACCAGCATCTTTATCATCGATTAAAAAGCCATTTTCATTTGTGATGACTAAATCTTTTACGCCTCTTGTTTCAACAGCAATTATAGGAAGGCCTATGCAAATAGCTTTCAAAATATTTAGAGGAAAGCCTTGATCTAGGGAAGCGTTTAGCGCGACATGAGCTATATGCATCCATTCTATTTCGTCAGTTCGATAACCTAAGAAATGAATTTGCTTTGTTAGACCCATTTCACTTACCATTTCTTGACACTTGCCATGAAGTTCATCACTTCCTAGTAATAATAGATGAAAGTTTTCATTGTTTATGAAAAGATCACTCAAAGCTTCAATTAGCCAGTCTTGACGATTTTCTTTGGTTAAATCTCCTTCATAAAGCAAGACAAAATCATGAGCTTTAATATTTAGAGTTTGGCGTAGTTTAGCTTGTTCTTCTTTTTTGCTTTCTTGGTCATATAAAGAAAGATCGATTCCTAAACCTGGTGTATAATATATCTTTTTTATCTTTTTGAAGTTTTTCTTGGCAATTTTATAGTCATCTTGGTTTAAAAAGAACAGTTCATCGGTGTAATTGGCTAATTTTTTTTCTAATCGGAAATAGTGTTGATACGTGAATTTATTTGAATAAATATAAAAAGGAAATTTATCAATGATACATGTAATTTTTGTTTGCTTTTTTAAGTGCTTACGAACAGACATGCGAATGAGAGTGTTGGCTTCCAAAGTAGTTGTTATAATTCTTTCATATGTTTCCGTTTGAATTATTTTTCTTACTTTTTGAATCAATGTTCTTTTAGATATAGGTTTTCGCATACTCTCATATTCTATCTTTATTTTTTTATCACTAAAAGGTATTTTTTCTTCACTATTTGTCATTACATGTATTTCATAGTTTTGTTCTTTATAAAATTTTATATATGGTAAATACATGTTTAAAATTACGGTATCTTTATTGGCTGCAAATAAAATCTTTTTCATTTAAAACGCCCCCTACTATGTTCAAAATTAATATTAATCTCTACTAAATAAGTCTCTTGTGTAAACTTTTTCTTTCACATCTTTTAAGTTTTCATCTAAACGATTAGCAACGATGACATCTGATTTATTTTTAAATTCTTCTAAATCTTTTATGATTCTATTATTTAAGAAGGTTTCTTCTTTGGCGGTTGGTTCATATATGATAATTTCTGTTTTACCTTCTAAATTTTTGATTACATCTTGAATGGCACTCGCCCGAAAATTATCTGATCCACTTTTCATTGTTAAACGATAGATGCCTACTATTTTTGGATTTCTTTTTACTATTTGATGCGCGATATGTTCTTTTCTTGTTCGATTGGATTCTACTATGGCACTTATAAGATTTTCTGGAACATCTTTATAATTGGCTCTTAGTTGTTTAGTGTCTTTTGGCAAACAATAACCTCCATAACCAAATGATGGATTGTTGTAATGGGTTCCAATTCTCGGATCTAAACATACTCCTTCAATAATATCTTTTGTATTTAATCCTTTTAATTCAGCATAGGTATCTAATTCATTAAAATAGGAAACTCGTAAAGCTAAATAAGTATTTGCAAATAGTTTTACGGCTTCTGCTTCTGTGTTATTCATGTATAAAACTGGTACATCTTCTTTTAAGGCGCATCCCTTTAGGATATTCGCAAATTCTTCTGCCCTTTCACTTTTCTCTCCTACAATAATTCTTGATGGGTATAGATTATCATATAAGGCTTTTCCTTCTCTTAAAAATTCTGGAGAAAAGAAAATATTATCGATTTCATATTTCTTTTTTACATTCTCAATAAATCCTACTGGAATCGTTGATTTTATTACCATAGTTGTATCAAGATTTAATTCTTTTACTTTTTTTATAATATCTTCAACGGATGACGTATCAAAGAAGTTTTTTTCTTCATCGTAATTTGTTGGTGTACTAATAATAATATACTTTGCATCTTTAAATGCTTCTTGATAATCTAATGTAGCTTTTAAATTCAATTCTTTTTCTTTAAAAAATTTCTCGATATACTCATCCTCGATAGGACTGATTCTCTTATTTATCTTTTCTACTTTTTCAGGAACAATATCTAGAGCCATTACTTCATATTTTTGGCTTAGTAATGTGGCTAATGATAAGCCTACATATCCGGTTCCTGCTACTGCTATTTTCATGTTTACTTTCCTTTCTTTTTCGTTATCCCAAGATTTGTCATACTGCATAACATTCGATTTACTTAAGGCAGTTGTACTATTATCTAGTATATCCTGGGTAACAGTTACATTTAATCCTATATAAACTCTTTAAAAAAACAATCATTTTTGATTTGTGACCTTTAACTTATTTAAATCAAAAAATTTTCCCAATTCATAGTCAAATTCTTTTGGATGAAATTTACCGAATCCATTACAGGTCGTAAATGTCAATTCCCCAAAATAAATCTTATTATTTTCAAAGTATAAATCTACTCTCACATGCGCAAATTCCTTCGATAAATCTTCAGCAATTTTTATCATTTCTTCTAGTTTTTCGGGCTTTTTAATTGGACCATAGTTTTTGTGTCCTTCTCTTGAAACCTTGATGTAGTTCCACTCAGCATCATAAAAATCAATACAATAGTCTGAAGCACCAGATGCAATTCCATGAGCTACATAGATGTATTTAACTTTTCCATCAAAACAAAACAATTTATAATCATTCAATTCTTTCTCTTTAGTTTCTATTAATTCTTCAACTATTATCTGTGGTTTTAAATTTTTATATTGCCATTCTTTTCCTTTTTCATACAAATTTGTTTTTAAGCTATCTTCTAACACACTTTTCATTTGGTTTAAGTCAATTTTATTCTTATTTTGAACTACTACTACTCCACCAGAAGAATGGGTGGTTTTAATAACAAATTTTTTAGGCAATTCTTCAATATTAATTTCATCAACATTTTGATAGATCTTATACAATTTAGGTAATATATTTTCATATCCCTTTTCCTTTATGTAATCCCGAACTAAAATCTTGTCACTGCATTTTTCGTATAATGGATTGTAGTAATTAATTTTGACCCAGTTGATTTTTTCATTAAAAGTAATAGGATTTTCTAAATTTAATGAATATCCCATTACGTATTTAAACTCATTCATAATGTATTTTTTATCATCATTTCGATATATTCTTTTTTTTATGGCATATTCGATAGTTTTTTTATTCAATTTTATCATTGTCTCTTCTCCTTTCTAACTTTTGTAGTTTTTCTTACAGGAATAAATGTGGCTATGTATGAAAAGTTCATAGCAAAATAAATTAATACACCTACTATAACCTGCATGACGCATATAATTAATGATGAACATGGCAAATAGCCTATAAAATAAACTATAATTCCCATAATAATTGTTTTGATAAAAAAAGAAAATGTCTTACAAAAATATTCTTTTATCGCTAATTCTTTTCTTACTATAATAGTCTGATATATCATCACACAAACTTCAGCACACACTGTCGCAATCGCAGCACCAACTGCGCCATAAATAGGAATTAAAATAGAGTTTAATATAAAATTAATTATTGCGCCGCCTATAATAGAACAAGTAAATTCTTTATCTTTTTCAGTAGGAAGAAGATATTGTGTTCGTATAACGTTAGCCCAAGAAATGACAGGAACTGTCAGTGCTATAATTTGAGTTAATATAATAGTTTTATAATAACTATTGCCTAAAAAAAGAGGTACAAAAATTTTGGAAACTAATATGATGCCTACAGACAATGGAATTGATATAAACATAACAAATTGCATTGATTTATGAATATATGTCTTTAATTCCCTTATATTTTTAGTAGACACTAGGTTTGACATTCTTGGTAGCATAACTGTTCCTAAGGCAGTAATTAGTGATATCGGAAGATTAATTATTCTTTCTGCGTATTCATAATATCCAACTTCAGTAACATTTACTATTTGTCCCAGCATAATTTTATCCATTAATTTATATATACTTACAGATATAACTGGAATAAATAAAATAATAAGTGGTTTTAAATGTTTTTTCATATCTTCTAATTTAACTTTTACCAATTTAATATCATTTTTTTTTAAAAAAAACAATAGAATTAAATTGGATAGTAAATTAGATATAGCTAAAATCAATATATATAATAAAAGGTCATTAGGAGCACGAACAAATATAAAAATACCAATTGTTAATAGTAATCGTATAATTATATTTCTAGTAACGGTTACTTTAAATTCTTCTAAACCAAAAAACAGCCAATTTATATCAATCATTGCCGATAACATATAAAGAGATTGAATTAGAAATACTAATAAATACTCCCTTCCCCAAATAAAGACATAAAACGCATATCCTATTAAAACTATGAGAGATATTAAAATATGTATGTAAAACAGTGAAGAAAATTCTTTAGACAACTTAATTTTATCGTTTCTTATTTTAGCAATAAGTCTATTACCATAATTATTTATACCTAGCATTGCAAATAATACAAAATAACTAATAATAGAATACGTATAAGAATATGTGCCACTACCAGTCGGTCCAATTACCCGAGCAATATACGGCGTAGTAATTAACGGCATAATTATGGTAAGCAACTGATAAATAATATTATATATAAAATTTTTCTTTAAACTCTTATTCATTTTTTCACTTCTCTCACTGATTAATTCGATTCAGTCTAATCAAATATAATTTTGAAAAAAAACACTTTAAAATGCTTTTAAAAGTAAGTTTAGAAAAAAAATTATTTTTAAACATAATTCTTAACTCTTCCTTTGCCTTTTGCATCATATTATTGATAACATATAATGTGATTAGATTGTAACTAAAGTTAGATTCAACCTTTTTGACTTGTTTTTTTGTGATTTTGTCATAATATTTTCTGCACCATTCGCGATAAAGTAACCATCCTTTTATGTTGGTTGCTTTAATACCACTTATACCAGAACCATCATGTAAATGATATAACACTAATCGCTCATTGACAGAAAATATATTATAACCATTAACTAATATTTTCAATAATAAGATTGAATCTTGCTTATTAGTAGCCAATTCAAACATTCCTACTTTTTTTAGTACATCTTTTGGTGCTAACCACATAGATGTGGCAGCAATGCAATTCAACATTTGTTCATACAACGGATTACCATTCAGGTTATTGTCATAACCACCAATAATTTTCCCAGAAGTATCCACAGCGTAGCAATTGCAGTAAATCAAACCAATATTTGAATCTTTCTTTTTTATATATAATTTCACCATTTTTTCAATTCTATCAGAAAGATATTCATCGTCGTCGTCCAAAAAAGAAATTAACTCTCCAGTGGCTTGTTCAATTCCAACATTTCGTGATAAAGAACCACCCAAATTGGTTGGATTTTCAATTAATTTAATTTTTTTGAATTTCTTTTGACATTTTCTACTACTTTCACGTTCTATTGGAAACTGACTATTATCATCCACAACTATAATTTCTAAATTATGATAAGTTTGTCGCATAACACTTTCAACAGCTCTTTCAAGCAATTGACTTCTTCTGTATGTAGTTATGATAACAGATACTAAAGGACTAGTCATATTTACACCTCATTACTAACATTGAAATATTTCTTGAGAAAGTAGAATATTCCGAACAAATTAAACGTAATAAAAATTATATTACCACATTTCTCAAAAAATCATATCATATACTTTTGTATTATTAAATATTATTTTTATGTTTAAGAAAAGCTTCTTTGTTATTTTTCCTATTCCACTTATTATGAATATATTTTCCTTTGTGGTTAAAATTAATAACTTTTGCATAGTTTCCAGCAGCAGTAGCATTATCCGGAATATTTTTTGTTACAACACTACCTGCACCTATAGTCACATTATCACCTATCTTAACATTTTCCACAATACATACACTAGGTCCAATATAGACATTGTTTCCAATTGTCGCAGCTTTACCATCATTGCTCCCAATTGTCACAAATTGTGACAAATTGCAATTATCCCCAATAATGGCCGAACTATTAATTACGAGCGGTCCGCCATGTCCTATATACAGACCATATCCTATTTTTGTGTTTACAGGGATTTGGATTTGCTTTTTTGTTTGATTTATCCCCCATAGTATTTTTCCAATTACTTTTTCCACTCTTTTGCTATTACATAATCTATATGCACATTGAAATCTAAAAGCTTTATTTTTTACATAAGCTTTGCAAAATGTGATGGCATCACATTTTCCATAATATCTATATAAATCACTTTTAATATATTGATTCATTAACTATTACCTTCCTTTTTATAATTAGCTATTAAGAAAAAGATAAAAATATAAATTTGAGTTGTATTCCATAATCCTACGTTTTCAAAAAAACCTATAACAAAAATCGCTAAAAAAGCAAACTTAATATTTGAATTTTTTAACAAATTTATATTATATATTAGATAAATGAAATATAAGCAAAAAATGATAATTCCAAAAGTATAAAATGTTCCTAAATACCAATTATGATAATTGTTTATTATTCCAATTTGAGTAACATAATTAGTTCCTAGCCCAAAAATATAACCATACGGCTCACTATGAAGTGCGTTTAGCATTATATTCCATAAATATTCTCGGCCTGTATATAAATCTTTTTGCAAAAGAGGGATAGTAAAATCAATGCCATTCTTATATAACAAGACGTATATAATAGGAAAAATAATACCAATTATAGTAACCAACTTTAAAAATATGCTTAATTTCTTTTCAATAACATTATTAATAATTGGAAAATTTTTAAATATAAAATAGACTATAATAGCTATTAAAGCTGATCTACATTCCGTCATATAAATGCCTACTATGCTTGTAATCAAAAGAAAGAAAACTAATTTTTTAGATTTAAAAAAAGTTGCTAATATGACAAAACACAAAAACAGAAATATACCTACAGAATTTGGATTTAATCCATAATTGCTTCCTGATATATATTTTTCCCATATTGAAAAGGACATAACAAAATTATATATATATAATATTATTGTTAAATATTTAATAAAATTATACTGCTTTTTATCAATTTGCATATTTTGAAAAATTAAAACACCACAAATAAAATTAAATAGATTAAAAAAGCTTCCTAATCCCCCTTGAGTAAATATTAGTGAAAATAAAGAAATAATTAAGAGAGCAATAAATAATAAAATGTTTTTACTATTCTTTAGAATAGCGCTCTTATTATTTAGTGCCAATAATAAAACCACTCCAAAAGTAATTTCGACAGAAAAATTAGAATATACATTAGAAAAAAATCTTGAAATAATTGATGCGGCAAATAAACAAAAATATAGATAAAATAATATAGAATTGATTTTTTCTTTTTTTAGTATCATTTCTAATCCTCTCCCCTTAGAATTCTAAGTAATTCTTCACTTCTATTTTTCCACGAACATTCCGAGCTGTCATAGACTATTTCTTTTGAACTTTTCATTTTTAAAAGTATTTTTTGTTTAATTTCAGACACATTATTATTATCAAAAATAATATCATTTTTGTCAATATTTTCAAAAAGATCTTTTATGCCTATATTTTGAGATATCAAAATATCACAACCGCAATTAACCGCTTCTGCTATGGATAGTCCAAAAGTTTCAAAATAGCTATTTTGTATGTATAAGTTAGATTGACACATTTTTTCTATAACTTCTTCATGCGGCAAACTCTCAAAATATTCAACAAAAGTGTATTTTTTAATTTCTTCACCATCAAGTTCTTCATTTCCAATAACAATATATCTTATCTTTCCAGCTTTTAATTCTTGAATGGCTTGACATACTTTTAAATTATTTTTTTGTCTTCTTCCACCACCAACTGATATGATCGTATAGTAATTATTTTTGTAATTCGTATTTTCTATTTTTTTGGTGTCTATACCACTATTAATATATATGAATTTATCCTTAATTTCCGTTTTTTCTTTTTGCATATAATTGCAAAAAAAACTTGATACACATATAATTTTATCCGATTTTTGTAATATTCTATTTTCCGCTAATAAAACTTTTATATTGTTAACTTTTTTGAACATTAATTCATCATAAATATAGCCATGCATCAAATAAAAGGTTTTTTTATTTAATTTTTTTGAAAGTGTAATTAAATAAGAATTTAGTTTTGAAAAACCCGATAATATTACCACATCTATAATTAGCAAGTGAATGAGCAAATGAAAAACTCTATATATCTTATTGTTAGAATTGCAAAAGAAAACTTCATTGTCTAAAAACAATCTATACGACTTATTAACAATTGCTGGTCCTGTATTTCCTTTAACATCGCCAATAAAATATATTTTTTTCATTCCTATACACTTCCTTTAGCTTTTCGGCTTTTATATTTTCTTGCGCCTGTAAACATATTTTTTAAAACCTGAAACATGGACATATCTTTTTTATATATACTTCTTTTACGTATTACAAATTGCAAAATTAAAATTGGATACATTTTTTTTGACATACGATAATAAATTGCGCCTTGTATTTGATAGTGTTCTGGAGTATTATCTTTGTTCCAAGAAGATTCACTTATTCTTAGAGTAGCGATCTTTTTAGGAAAATAATATAGTTTCAGTCCTTTTCGCAAACAATCGAACAAAAAGATGTTTTCTTCTCCCCAATAATATGTTGATCCAGTACCAAATTCTTCATCTAAGGTTATTTTATTATTAATGATACTTTTTCTTTTAAAAGTGATTTGAACTGAAGACAATCTCATAGATTGTAAATAACTTATTTTTCCACTCTTTATTTTTTTTACGCGATTGGGTTTAGCCTCATTGGCAACTTCAAAAGCAATAATGTCTGCATCAGATATTTTCTTATATGCATTTAAAATAATTTTTTCATATTCTTTTTCATAATACATGTCATCATCTGCTATTATACAAATATCTGCTCTACTATTTTGAATTGCTTTATTTCTGCTTCTACTTAAGCCCTTTTCTCTAAAAGATAAAAACCTTTGATTAGAATTTAAATCATCTTTTTGAAATTTGATATTCTTTGTTATTTGATTAATAATTATACAATCATTAATATCCATATCTCGAATCAATTTATCTTTCTTTTCTTGATTCATTGTTGAAACTAAAACTTCACATTTCATTAAATTTCTTCCTTCCATACAAGCAACTAATTTTTACAATTTTTCATTTTATATCCTAAATGATTATAATACTGCTTTTATAATAATACTAGTCAAATTATAACTATTCATACAAAGATATTTTAAAACTAAAAGCTTGAATTTAGAAAAATCACTATTTAAATAATGAACATATTTTTTCGAATAAAATAAATCCTCCTTTTTTAAAATACTTTTAGCTCTATCATATATAATTTTATTCTTGTTAAATGATCCAACTAACATCAAGATCAAAACGTATCTCAAATACACATAATAAAAAAAATCTTGCCACTGATCTGCATATTTTTTTTCACGAACATATTCTGCTTTTTTTAAAGCGCGTATTGCAGTAGCTTTATACCAATCAATATTATGAAAATTTGTGCTTAAAGAACTATGTCCCACTCGATAATTGTATAGGCATTTATTTATAGTAGCAATTGACTTAGCATTAATTAATACCAAACTATAACATCCTTCACCAAAAGACAAATATAAATCTTCAAAACCAATTTTTTCCAGCAACTCTTTTTTTACGATCTTATTCCATTGCAAAGTATTCTTAGAGATAAAATCCCAATCTACAACACCTTTATATTCTTTAAACCATTTTTCTTTATTAGAAACTTCCTTGGGATAAAAATTATAATTACAACTTACTACATCATAGTTTTTAGTAATAGCATTTTTCATTAGTTCTTCGTACATCGTTGGTTCAATGAAATCATCATTATCCATCCAGCCAATATAATCTCCTGTCGCAATACGATATCCTACGATACGTGCCTGCACTACTCCTCTATTTTCTTGTTCGATTACTTTTATGTTTTTATATTTTTTAGCATAGTTTTTCAATATTTTGGAAGAATTATCAGTTGAGCCATCATTAACACAAATAATTTCAATATTTGAATACGTTTGATTAACTACCGAATCCAAGCACTCTTCTAAATATCTTTCAGCATTGTAGACAGGAATAATTACTGAAACTTTCGGCATATTCTTTGTCATAATATCTACTTCCTTACTCCTATTTTTAACATTTTTCCTAATATTTCATTACCTTCTTCACTATAATAAGGGGCACAACTGCATGCCGGAGTAAAAGTCAATTCTCCAAAAATAATTTTACCATTGTCATTATATAAATCTACTCTAACAAAAGGAAAATCTTGTGACAAATCTTTAGCTATTTGCAACATTTTATTTAAATTTTTTGGTCTATTAATCTTATAATGACTTTTCCAACTCTCTTTTCCATAATCTTTTGGATTCCATTTTATATCAAAATAATTTAAACGTAACTTTTTCTCGCGTTCAGAGCATACCAAAATAGCTTTTGGCTCCCCATTAAAGCAATATATTTTATAGTCTAGTGGCATTTCATCTTTTTTATCACATAAATATTTTTCGATAATAATGCGAGGTTTAATTTTAGTATAGTGTAATTCGGTTGTGGCATATCCATACTTTTCTTTTAACCATTTTTTTACTTTTTTAGCTGTAGAATTCAAATCCAAATCATCTTTATTTTTGCAAATCACGTTGTATGCGCAACCATGAGTACATTTTAGAGCGAATTTAGGCGGTAATTTATCAAAATCTATTTGTTCAAAGCAGTCATAAACTCCATACAAATCGTTTAATATTTCTTTGTGGCCTTTTTCTTCTACATACTTGCGCACTTCATACTTATCAGAACATTTAACAACAAGATCGTTATTATTATAATTATTTAATTTTAACCAAGTGCATTTTTCGTTAAATGTTTTAGGATTTTTTAAATTTGGATATTTTTTGGTACGCATTAAAAAAAGTATTTTAGAGCTTAATTTAGGAGAAAATTTTGTTATAATTTCAAAGCATCTTTTTCCGCAAAAAACAATCATCTTTCTCATTTCAAACCCTCCTTCTTACTGCATTAATTACATACCAAGTAAAGTTATAACAACTTGTTATGAGATTTAAATGTTCGACATCACGATATAAATGCCAAGTTCTTTTTAACGCGGTTATTTTATTAGAAGATAATGTATTTTCTACTCGGCGATAGTACGATAGAACTTCATTTAGGCCATATGCATATTCGATCTTTTTTAAAACTTTCCACCAAGTTGCTGTATCTTGGCCGCGACGAACATTGGGCATAAAAATGTCATCTTTAGACAACTTTTGTAAATCAAACATTACAGTGCTTGTAAATATCGTTGTATTTTTTAAAGCTTGTTTGTAATTTATTGTTTTAGGAACTCGAACTTTTTTACCGTTAGGAATGCCTTCTTTATCCGAAAATTCATAATCTGTATATGAAAAGGCACAAGTGTTTTCTTTCATGAATTTTAATTGACTTTCTAGTTTTGCTTTTTCCCATAGATCATCCGCATCTAAAAAGCATAAAAAAGAACCCTTCGCTTCTTCTATGCCCTTATTTCTTGTTAATGCTGCCCCACTGTTTTCTTTATTTTGAAATAATTTAATTCTTTTATCTTTTTTTCTAGCTTCTTTAATAATTGCTACACTATTATCTTTGGAGCAATCATCAACAAATAACAGCTCCCAATTTGGATAAGTTTGTTCTTCTACGGTTTTAATAGTATCTTGTAAAAACTTTTCAGCGTTGTATACAGGAACCACAATGCTAATTAAATCTGGTGGAGATGATGCTCTTTTTTTCATTTAAATCCGCTCCTCTATTAAAGAAGGGTTTCCTTGACTTTTTAGGGCATCTAGTTCATTTTTAATTGTTGATTTTCCCGCATCTGCATTCTTACCAGATAATACCGTACCAATTGTTAAAAGAATTACTTTGACATCTTCTCTAAATGAGATATTTTTAACATAATGAATATCATAATTGATTTTTTCAAAAATCGTTAATCCGTTTCTTCCTTTTGCTTGAGCAAGGCCAGTGATTCCAGGTCTTACTTCTACTCTTTCTCGTTGATGAGCATTCATGTTTTCATAGTAATCCGTAATCCATGGGCGTGGACCAATGAAGCTCATCTCACCTTTAATAATGTTTAAAACTTGAGGAATTTCATCTAAGGATGTTTTACGTAAAAAATTACCAACTTTTGTATGTTTATCCTCACATTTAAAATCATGGACATCATTGTCTACTTTCATGCTTCGAAACTTAATTAATTTAAATACTTTGCCATTCTTGCCTGTTCTTTCTTGTCTAAAGAAAACGGGACCATGATCTTCTAATTTTATAGCTAGAGCAATTACAAGCATAGGGATAGCAAACAAAATTAGAAGAAGAACGGCGAAGAAAAAATCCAAAAATCTCTTTACAAATTTCGCATACATATAAATACTCCTAACTAATTTCTTTATTATAAAGAATATAATCAAAATTTTCAACAAATAATTGATGGGTTATTGTTTTATTTTTAACAATTTTTGTTACTTTTTTATAAGCTGCTTCTAAATCGTAAGACTCTCCATGATGCATATCACTTGCTAAAAAGGTAATCATGTTATTTTTTAACATTTTTTTAAGTCTTTTTTTGGCATCTTTCGAATATTTTCCTAATAGACTTTTGTAATTACCTTGGAGTAAGACTCCCATTTCCTGAATCTCTTTAAAAAAAGATAAATCAGAGGATAAATAGGCATAACGCTCGGGATGAGCTAGAACGGGAATGTAGTCGTTCTTAAGTAGCTCAAATAAAATATTTTTGGCATTTAATAATTCATTATGCATTGGTAGTTCTACTAGGACATATCTTGAATTATTAAGAGACATGCACTCCCCTTTTTTTAGTAACTTAACAATATTCTCACACAACATAATTTCATTACCGAGATACAAACGGATTGGCAACTCTTTTTTTTTTACTACTTTTTGAAGTTCTGCAAATCGTTTCTTTTTCTCTTCATTGTTGCAATTATAATCACTTTCATAAATATAATGGGGTGTCAAAATAATATCTGACACCCCATCATGGACAGCAATTTCTAACATGTTGATACTTTTTTCGAGCGTTTTACTCCCATCATCAATGCCATAAAGTATATGAGAATGAATATCTTTTAAATTATTGTTCATAGTATGCATAGTATCCATATCCCTTTTTATTTTTTTGTTCAATCTTATTTAGGACAACACCCGTGATTGTAGCATTAGCTTTATCAAAAGCTTTTTTGACGTCTTCTAGCATCTCGTATTTTGTTTTCTTAGCTGAAACTACTACGATGTTGGCATTCGAATACTTCGTCATAACAAGTGCATCTGAAAGCCCTAAAACCGGTGGACAGTCCAAGAAAATTTTATCATAAGATTTTTTTAATTCGTTTAATATTTTTGCATTTGCTGGCGAAGACAACAGCTCGATTGGATTTGGAGGTGTAGCTCCTCTTGGAATTAAGGATACCTTATCGATGTTGGTTTTTAAAACATATTTTTTTAGATCCGTTGTTTTATCATAATTTAAGATCAAATTTGAGTATCCTTTACTGGCAACATTTTTTAAATCAAAAATCTCATGTTGTCTTCCTCTTCGCAAGTCACAATCGATGATTAACACTTTTTTATCTTCTTGAGCGTAAGCTAGTGCTAAATTAGCCAAAATAAAACTTTTCCCGTCATCCATTTCAGAACTAGTAATTAAGATAATTTTTTGCTCCTTGCCAACAGCAGAAAATTGCAAATTTGTTCTGATTGTTTTAATAGCTTCACTAAATAAAGACTTTGGTTTGACATTGACAATTAAATCATTTGTTTTTGTACTCATAGATTATTTCTCCCTTCCACTATTGGAACATTTCCTAAGACAGTTAAGCCGAGTTTTTCTTCAATTTCGGTACTCGATTTAATCGTTGTATCGAAGTAGAATAAAACAAACAAAATAATAGCAGAAAGAATAATACCGATTAGTAAATATAGTACCACTTCTTTAGCAATATTAATGTTATATGGTGTACTTTCAGCAATTGCTTCATCAATTACCGTAACATTTTGAATACTGTAAATATCCACAATTTCTTTCATAAATACTTCAGCAATTTTATTGGCAATCTGCGCGGCTAATTGATTATTGCGATCTGAAACTGAAATACGAATAATCTCTGTATCTGAAATAGCAGAAACAGAAACTTTGCTTGCTAAGGCTGTTTCACTATAAGATAAATGAAGTTGATTTACCACATCCGATAGTATTTTACGACTTTTAATGATATGACTATAAGTTTCTACTAAGTTTTTGTTGACTTGAATATCACTACTAGTGATCGTAGAACTTGTGTTTGGATTTGCTAATACAATGGAAGTAGTTCCATGATATAAAGGTTTTTTAATAACAACCGAATAAATACATCCCATAATTAAAATAACCGCAATAACAATAAGTGCAAAAGTAATATGAGAAAGATAGTACGCGCCTAACTCTTTTAAATTGATTTCTTCCATAAAAACTTCCCTTCCTCTACTATAAATAGTGTAATAAAAAAGCTCTTCTTTGTCAACGACTTACTTTAAAAATCAAGGAATTTTTGCGCCGCTGACTGACTTTATTTTTTGTTCTTTCATTACTTTAAAAAAGTAATATATTCCTCCGCTTAAAAAGCCTGAAACAAGGAAAATAATCGCGATGATATCTATATGATTGTGGATAATCTCATACATACCTTTTACAAGATTTGAAAAGGCTGTAGTATACACATAAAAGTTTTTCATATCTAAATTTTGGGCTAAATAATACCAAATGCATCCATATAAAAGACCAGTTGCTAATAATGGAATACTTAGATTCTCTCTTTTGCAGAAAAACATTGAGAATATTGCTAACCCCAAGAACAAAAGAACAGAAATACCTAAACCAAATGGTAAAATATTTTTGATTTTTATAAATGGTTTTTGAACGAGGCTAAATGAAAAAGCATCTTCGACATTTTGCTTATATGTGTTTACAATTTCTTTTACAAATTGATCTAAAGAAGCTTCATCAGCAACGACAATATTATTTTGTTCTAAATAGGTCACGATATTGTCTTCTAATCTGGTTTGGAGTTCGTCTGTCGCGATCACTATCTCTTCGCCATTATAAAATTTCGTTACATATTCTTCTATATTTGCAGCCATTTCACTTTCCGTAATTAACCCGTTTAATACTTCTTCGCTTAAACCAGATTGTAAGATATAGTAAGAAAACTCTTCTTCAATTTGAGCTGTTGTATCGCTTACAAAGTTTTCCCTTGTGATGATGCTTTGCATAAAAGAAGCATTAAAAAGAGTTGCTTGTAAAAGGATACAAGCGAGTAATAGAAAGAGAAAAATGGTTAACAAAAATTCGCTAATATAAAATACTATACTTTTAGCTTTCATAATCTGCTCCTATCAATTTGGCATAGACCACATAACGTTCACTCGTTAATCCCATATAATGCATTGGATAACAGGTATAAAGCATTAGGGTTTCTTCTGAGGTTTTAACAGGTAAACTTGCCTCGTCCGTTTGATGAATAATTTTTGTCTCGGTTACCTCATATGTAAACTCTCCATAAATTGTATCTAAGATGATGGTGCCGCCTATTGGTAAATTGGGAAGTGTCCCAAAATACTCATCGGTGTTATGGGCATCTAAAACGATGCCACCTCCCTCACCTGGAAAATAGCTTCCAGCTAAGTGCCCTACTCCATAACGGAGCAAATCTAGAGTATCGCCATGATATACAGGGAGTTCTAAATTTAATGTAGGAATTTTAAGGGTCGCCCAAATCGTACCATAGTTTGGATAATCTAGTAATCTTTTTTGCACACTATCAAAAGAAATATCGGTATTTTCTTTTTTAATCGTGGAATAACTCAGATTACTGGCAAGTGAAAAATAAGGCTTAATTTGTTTTTCTCCAAACAGAAAAAAAAGAAAAGCAAAAAAAGCGACAAAGAAAAAAGAAACTGCAAAATTTTTCGCAATTCCTTTTAAAACGTTTTTGGCTTTATGCATTTTTTTTCTTTAACATTCCTAGAGCAATTGCTATTCCTAATAAGGAAATACCGCCTGTAATAAGTACAATATTGTTGTTTCCTGTTTGTCTAATTGCACTTTTAGTTACTCTAGCAAATTCTGTACCATCAATGTTTTGGATAGATAAAACTCCACCCGATAAAACTGTGGCTTTTACAGCAGTATTACTAGAAATATCGCTAACTAAAGCAACAAGCTTGTTTTTATCACCATTAGATAACGCGTCAATGTTAGATACATTTGCATCTTCTAATATTTGGATTGCTTCATCTACTTTAGCAGCAATATAATCAGCATCTTCTTCGCTAATTTCATTAGCAGCTAGATATTCTTCAACTAATACTTTTTCTGTATCTTTTAAAGAAAATTCATGACCATTAATCGTATAAGTAGCTGTTAATTTAGCTTCTAGTTCACTTTCTGTCATAGCATTTACATTCGCGCTAAAGCCGAATAATAAAATACCAGCAACAGCAAGCATGCCAATTTTTTTCATAAACCCTCCACCTTTCTCAAAATTATTTTACTATCAAAAAAAAGAAAATTCAATCATTTTTCAATGATTTATCACAAAATGTGTCAAAGATTCCTTTTTTTTCTTTTTCGTGACTTTTTTCGTCTTTTTTTACGATGAATGAAAAATCCAATTAGAATAAGTAATATTCCACCTAAAATAATATATGTACTGTACTCTTGAAAACATAACCAAAGTGAAAAGGTAAGCTCACCTTGATACATAACAGGAATAGTCGTTAGCTCTTCTCCTTCTAGAAATACTTTTAAAGTGCCGATTTGTTCATGAGGTGTAAATGGTGTCACAGTTTCTAATCCACTATATTGAAAGGTCAAAGTAGATAAATCGGTATCATTAGCTAAGTATTTTTCTAATGAATTCGGTGCCTTTACTTTAAAAGAACTTTCGCGGCTATACTTTGTTGGGAGTTCATAGAGAACATCTTCCATATTATAAAGAGTCTTATTTTGGTAATTCGTAAAATAATAGTCATAGACTGCTAAGGCATCGACAACATGGTATGGATATCTAGAGGCAGTCGGTGCATTCGCGGTCACTAGCAAAAGATGGGTATCCTCGTCGTCTGCAATACTCGCCAGGCAATAGCCAGCTGGAGTGGTATATCCAGTTTTACTTCCTTTGATATACGTGTTTTGTAAGGCGTAGCGTGTCGTATAATATTTTAAAGTGCTTTCAAGTAAGGTGCCATTACTCATCATATATTCTTGACTCGTAAAAATTTCATAAAAGGTCGGATTTTCTAGGGCATAACGAAGTACAGTTGCCATGTCGCTTACCGTTGAATAATTCTTTTCGTCATCCAAACCCGATGTATCTGTAAAATGGGTATTTTCAAGCTGTAAAGCACTTGCCTTTTCATTCATTAAAGTGACAAAATTTTCCTTGCTACCAGCTACCAGAATAGCTAGGGAATTTGTCGCATCCGCGGCTGATGGCAAGAGTGATGCATACAACAAATCTTTAAAGGTTACTTTTTCATTGGCTTTTAGTCCAATTACCATCGCATTTTGTTCACGCAAGCCTTCTAGAGCAGTTGCAGGAATCTCGACAAATTCGTCTAAATTGGTAATTTTTTCAATTGCTACGATCGTCGTCATAATTTTGGTTAGACTGGCAATAGGAATAGGTGTCGTGGCATTTTGCTCATATAAAACGGTGTTTTCATCTAAATTATATAAGATAGCATATTCGGAATAAAGCTCAAATGCTTGACAATTTAAAGGAAAAATTAATATAAATATCAACCAAATTACTTTTTTCATATTCATTCCTCTTTATAGGGACTTTCCAAAAATAAAAGTTACAATTTTAAATTCATAAAAAAGACAACAACCTTAAATATATGATAAAAT
>CALVJI010000011.1 GCA_944332105.1 uncultured Bacilli bacterium | reverse complement strand
CAAAAAAAATCTCTCCAAACCCTTATAAAATAAGGGATGGGGAGATTTTGTCCTTCTAAAACTGTCAAACTCAGGAGTTTAGCATAGTACGGCTAAAAATTCAATCTTTTAAAATGTATTTTTCTCTTTAGTTTTTAAACGCCCAATGATATAATACGGTTAAAGAAGGAATGACTATGCGGAAAATAAAACAATGGAAAAAAACTTTTTGGTTACTTTTTATTAGTCTTTTTTTACTCTTAGTTTTAGATGTAGTAGGACTCAATCAGTATTTGTATACAGTACAGCGAATCGATCGGTTTGAAAATCGTGAGGATGACGATTTTTTTCTGTCTTTTTCTTTAGAGACAAGACCTCAAACGACATATCGCACAACCGTTTCTTCACATGCCATTTATTACGAGGGTATTGATCAAATTTATATTCATTATAAAGATGTGTCGATTTTACTTACGGATGCTTTAGAGAAGCAATATGTTACTTTGAATTCTCTAGAGGGGAAAATGGCCAAAGATGAAAATGGTTCTTTTTATTACGAAAATAAACGAACAAATACTTATTTAGAAATGATTGTTAAAGATGATTCTATTTTATTTAGACCGAGAGTGAATGCTTAAGGGTCTTTTTTACTTCGCGAGCATTTTGGAAAACAACGAAGAAAATGTTTATGATTTCACTGAAAATTAAAGAGTAGATGCCAATTTTACAAAAGGATAGAAGAGCCATGATAACGAGTTTTAAAATGCTACCTTCTAAGGTGATTCGCATGGAGGCGCCAGCTTTGTCTAACGCTTGTAAGGCACTCGATAGAGGTGCTTCTAAGTAAAATAATACAAAGAAAGGTGCGAGTGTGAAAATGTATTCGCTGCCGCGATTTGTATGGTAGATGATTTCTAAAATTGGATCGCACAAGAAAAAGAAGAGAAAAGAAAATGATAAACCGATTATGAAAGAATAGGATAGGGCTTGTTTTAATCTTCTTTTGACCATATCGTCTTGGTGGATGGCGTGGTATTTACTCATTTCGGGAATTAAAATTTGACAAATGGCTGAGATGAAGAACGAAGGCATGGTTAAAAGACCGATGGCATAGGCATTGTATGAGGCATACTCTTCTAGGATGTAGGCGTTTGAGTAGCCACAGTATAATAAAATATTTGTAAGTAAGATCGGCTCAAAGAAAAAAGCAATATTGCCAATTAATCTACTGGAAACTGAGGGCACGCTGATCGAAAGAACACGGGAAACGATGTTTTTATCTGGTTTTAAGTCTTGTTTGGTTAAATGAATTTTTTTAGGAAGGAAGCACCAGAA
This sequence comes from uncultured Bacilli bacterium, assembly GCA_944332105.1. GTDB lineage: Bacteria > Bacillota_I > Bacilli_A > RF39 > UBA660 > Ventrenecus. Next base: position 21,670 of record CALVJI010000011.1, on the reverse strand, counting down.
AACAAAAATACTTACGGTTTCGGTGACAATATTAAAAAGAATGTAGGAAACAACACCTAATAATACACTTTTCTCTACTAAAATGGGTAATAAGAAACATAAGTAAAGAATGCGAACTGTTTGTTCAAAAATATTTGAAATTGTGTTAGGAGCGACTTGTAAGCGGCCTAGAAAATAGCCTTTTAAAATAGAGGTGATACTAATAAAGGGTAAAGTGAAGGCCATCGCGTATAAAAGAGGGATGACTTCGGGTTGTTTTAATAAATAGGTTGCAATGACGGGCGCGGTTGCTAAGAGAAAAAGTAGAATAACTGTGTTAAAAAGAAGAATAAAGAAAACTGTGGAAAAAAATATTTTTTTACTGCGGGTGGTATTTTCACTGACGATTTTTGAAATGCTTACGGGTAAAGCAAAGGTAGCTAACGTAATAAATAAACTGTATGTTGGAGTGACAATCGTATATAAATTGATGCCTTCATCGCCGATGGTTCTAGTATATAAGACGCGAATTACAAAACCTAGAATTTTGGTAATTAAGCCACCAATAAGCAAGATTAAGATTGACGTTTTAAAAGTGTCTTTTTTCAATATTCATCTTTCCTATTCTGCGATAATACGTTATAATATAGTTTATGAGGAAGATTTTTTTCTAGAAGAAAAAAAGGAGGATAATGGATATTATGGAGACGTTTTCCAGTTTGGCCGAATTGTATCAGCGTATAAAACCAGCTTTACGGGTGAAAAAGCGGGAAATGCATAAAGAACATATGGTTGCGATTCCAGGAGAATATATTTGGCTGTATTTTTGCCAGAATGTATGGCCAGTGAAAGCGAATCTATCACTTTCTCAGATGGTTGATGATATTTTAAATACGGATAGTTTTACAATTTATACCTATACAAAGAAAAGGGGAAAATATGGAACCAATTACAGTTAACATTCAAAACAGTATTCGCATCGCGGGCAGTAAAATTCTTTATTTTGATCCTTTAGAAATCGAAGCTAAACATGATGCAGATTACATTTTTATTACACATTCTCATTTTGATCATTTTTCGTTACTAGCTATTTTGGAAGCAAAGAAAGATAATACGGTCATTATTACACCGAAAGATATAGCGGAAGAATTACTTTCAGTAGGTATTAGTGAGGAATATATTGTTATTGTTAAACCTAATCAAGATTATGTTTTTAAAAATATTGAATTTAGTACTTTGCCAGCCTATAATTTGCATAAAAAAAATCATCGAAAGGAAATGGGCTGGGTTTCTTATTTGGTAACTTTAGATAAAGTCATTTATTATATTGCAGGTGATACAGATGTTACTAAGGAAGCAAAAGAAGTGAAGTGTGATGTGGCCTTCGTACCAGTAGGTGGCACTTATACGATGGATTGTATTGAAGCGGCGAATTTAGTAAATTTAATTAAACCTAAATTAGCTATTCCTACTCATTATGGTTATGTTGTAGGTTCTGTTAAAGATGCAGAGATTTTTAAAAAAAGATTAGATCCAGAAATTGCTTGTAAAATTTTTATAAAAAAATAATGAGGTGATAACTTTGAATAAGGAAAGTATGTTTAGAGAGCTTATACAAAAATGTGAGGTTTTGTATAGTCATGATGAAATAAAAAAAATTGAAGAAGCTTATTCTTTTGCTTGTGAAAAACATCAGGGAAGAATGCGTCTTAATAAAACGGAATATATGACTCATCCTTTAGGCGTAGCTTTAATTTTACTTGATTTAGACGTGGATAGTACGACAATTATTGCTGCGTTACTTCATGAGACGATTAATCATGCAGGAGTTACCAAAGAAGAAATTGAAAGTTTATTTGGTGAAGAGGTCGCGGATATCGTGCAAGTTATCTCGCGGTTAAATCGGTTGGAGTTAACGGATGACTCTGAACATGCGGCTTTGAATTTGCGCAAGATACTGGTTGGTATGAGTGAAGATGCACGGGTTTTATTTTTAAAATTAGCTGACCGTTTACATAATTTACGGACGGCTGACGCTTTAGATAAGGAAGCTTTAAAACGAAAGGTTCATGAGACCATGACCGTATTAATTCCGATCGCCCATCGTCTTGGCATGTATAAAATTAAAGGTGAGATGGAAGATTTGTGCCTTAAATATAGTAAACCAGATGTGTATCAGGATATTTTAGAACGCTTAAATGCTTCAGAAAATGAATTACATGATAGTTTAGAGGATATGGTTGAAGATATCTCAGAAATGTTAATGGAACAAAACATTTCGTTTAAAATCAAGAGTCGGGTTAAGAGTGTTTATAGTATCTATAATAAGTTAAATAATGGGAAGAAATGGGAAAATATTTATGATATTTTAGCTTTGCGGGTTATCGTTGAAAAAATCAGTGAATGCTATTTAACTATCGGCCTTATTCATGCGAAATATCGGCCAATTCCTGGAAGGTTTAAAGACTATATTGCCATGCCAAAAGCGAATATGTATCAAAGCTTGCATACTGGAGTTTTTGGGGCGGATGGACATCCTTATGAAATTCAAGTGCGAACTTATGAAATGGATGAGTTTGCGGAGAAAGGTGTGGCGTCTCATTTTGCTTATAAAGAAAAGCATTATATGAAAAATGTAATGGAACAGCGGTTGGAAATCTTGCGAAATTTAATTGAATCAACAGATTCTTTAAGTGATATTGAATTTGCTAAGGATGTGCAAAGTGAATTTTTAAATGAAAGCGTCTATGTTTTTACACCGAAAGGCGATGTCTTAGAGTTACCTAAAGGATCTACTCCTCTTGATTTTGCGTATCGAATTCACTCAGATGTTGGTGATAAAACCGTGCAGGCACTCGTTAATGGTACAAGTGTGCCTTTAAACTATGAACTTCACAATAATGATATTGTAAAAATTCGGACAAGTCCAACGGCAACACCTAGTAAGGAGTGGCTAAATTTTGTCAAAACTTCGCATGCGAAGAATAAAATAAAAGCTTATTTTAGTAAGCAAGATAAAGATGTATACACGGAAAAAGGTAAGACAATTTTAACGAATGAGTTGCGCAAAAGAAAAATGGCTTTTGATCAGGTTTTGACTGCTGAAAATATTAAGAAGATTTGTGAAGATTTGAAATTGGAAAATTTAGATGATATCTATTTTTCTATTGGGTCTTTACGATATACAGCTTCCTATATTATTAGTTTAACAACCGAAGATAAGAAAAATGTTGAAGATATTTTATTAGAAAAAGTTTTAGCTTCTAATAATCGCAGTCCAAAGAAGACGGCTAAGGGCGAGGTTTTGGTTGACAATCAAGAAGGTATTTTGGTTAATTTGGCTAAGTGTTGTCACCCAGTTTACGGTGATGAAATCGTTGGCTATGTTACTAAAGGAGAAGGAGTCACTGTTCATAAGAAAAATTGTGTCAATGTAAAAGATAAAGAGAATCGCTTTATTTTAGTGGAATGGAATCCGGCTGTACAATCTACTTTTTTAGTAACGATCGCGATTACGACAGATGCTAGTAAAAATTATTTATTAGATATTATCAGTAAAGCAACGAGTAAGAAAGTGTATGTCGATGGTGTAAAAACTAAAAGCGATCACTTGGATACAATTTATATGATTACTTTGAAAGTAGCAAATAAAGCGCAATTGGAAGACTTTATGAATAGTTTGTATTCGTATAAGTTTGTAAAGAAGGTGGAACGGATATGAAAGTCTTAGTGCAACGTTGTAGTCATGCAGAAGTTCGTGTGCAAGGTAATATTGTGGGATGCATTGATCATGGACTTTGCCTGCTTGTTGGTTTTACCGAGGGTGATGATGAAAAAAAATTGCTGAAAATGGTAGAGAAGGTTTTAAAGTTACGCATTTTTCCAGATGAGAATGGTGTGATGAATAAAAGTGTTTTAGATGTTCAGGGGAGTATTTTATCGATTAGTCAATTTACTTTGTATGCGGATACTTCTAAGGGCAATCGACCAAGTTATATGCATGCTTTACGAGGTGAGGAAGCGATTAAGCTTTACGAAAGATTTAATGAAGAATTACAAAAATCTATTCCTGTAGAGACCGGCATTTTCGGTTCTCACATGGAAGTTTCTTTAACGAATATGGGGCCGACAACGATTTTATTAGAAATGTAGGTCCTTTTTCTTGCAAAAATGTAAGAATTCCTCTACTTGTCATTTAAAATAGGCTATGGTAAAATGAGAATAGATTTGGAAGTGTGATATGACAAAAGATGTGACAGAAACAAAACCTAAGTTTGCTCAAGGTATGTGCTTTTATAAACTATTTTGGATATTTTTATTTGGCTGTATTTTTGGCGCTTATTACGAGCAAATTTTAAATATGTTTATTCATTATAATTATCATCATGAATTGGTTTGGCAGCTAAGACGCGGAGTAATTTATGGGCCGATTTCACCTATCTATGGCATGGGAGCTGTGTTGTTAATTTGGGTTTTAGGGCGAAAGAAAAGACCTGATTGGCAAATTATTTTCCTAGGCGCTTTATTAGGTGGTGGGTTTGAATATTTAATTAGTTTTTTACAAGAGACTTTCTTGGGGACTGTTTCGTGGGATTATACAAATGAATTTTTAAATATCAACGGGCGAACTACGATTCCTTTTGCTTTTGTATGGGGATTACTAGCCTTGGTGTTAGTGAAAATTTTATATCCGAATATCTCTAAAGTTATCGAGGCTTTGCCCGTGAAGTTCGGAACGATTTTAACACGGATCTTAATTGTGCTTTTAGTTCTTGATTTTACTATTTCTTGGGGTGCTTTATTTCGGCAGATTTTGCGACATAACGGTTATCCAGCAGTTACGTTTGTTGGCGAATTTTTTGATACGTATTATCCGGATGAGGTTTTAAAAGAGAGTTACACGAATATGAAAGTAATAGAGGTGAAGAAATGACAATCCTTTTTGGGATGGCAATTTTAGCAATCTTAATTGGCCTTGGTTATTATATTTATTTATTGTGTACACCTAAAGAAAATCAGATGAAAAAAGAAACAGATATTAAAGAAAAACCAGAAATCGCGATTCTTATTCCAGCTCGTAATGAGTCTTTGGTGATTGAAGATTTATTAAAAAGTATTGTAGAACAAAGTTACTCAGTAGATCCAAAAGACGTTTATGTTATTGTGGAGAGTAGTGATGATCCGACGGTTGAATTGGTGAAAAAATATAAGATGTCTTATTTTGTGAGAAAAAAATTGAATCTTAAAACCAAAGGCTATGCTTTAGCTGAATTAGCCGAAGATTTAGATCAGAAACACAAATACTATGATATCTATTTTATTTTTGATGCTGATAATGTATTGGATCCAGATTTTATTAAATATATGCTTTTAGATTATCAAGCGGGATATGCAGTGTCAACGGGGTATCGTGCATTAAAAAATCCGAATCATTATTTTCCTGTCAGCGCGGGACTTACTTTTTTTATGATCAATGAAATTCGTAATCGTGGCGCTTTGAAAAAGAACGGCAGTTTAATTTTATCGGGAACTGGTTATTATATTCATGGCAAATATATAAAGAAATGGCATACTTTTCCGTTTCATTCTTTAACTGAAGATTATGAAAGTTCGTTATATTATGCTTTACATGGTATTTCTACGCATTATCAAGATCAGGCAATTTTTTATGATGAACAACCAGATACGTATCATAAAAGTATTGTACAACGGAGTCGATGGATTAAAGGGTATTTACAAAATTGGTTACAATATATTCCTAAGTTAAAAGCAAAATGTAAGGAAAATCCTTTAAATAAAAGATCGTTATTAGAATTACAGATTGGCATTACTCCTGCTTTGTATATTGTATTTGGAATGCTGTTTTTGCTCATATTAGTTATTTTGTCAACGAGTATTTCTTTATCGTGGCGACTCGCCATTTACTTTTGTTTCTTTTTAGGAATTATTTATTTATGTCTCGTTTTATTAACGGCAATTTTATTATGGATGGTCTCTAAACAGATGCGACTATCTGGGAAAGTTTTTTTACAAGTATTATTCTATCATCCTATTTTTATTCTGTCTTATATTCATGCCTTTTTTGTGGCCATGCTAAAAAGAGATTTGGGCTGGCAAGAAATTACTCATACGAAAAGGGTAGCAATGATTGACGGGCAGACAAAAAAGAATTAAAATAACAATAAGAAAGAGGGATAACAATGTTTTTAAATGAATTATGGGCGGAGCAAGAAGAATTTATTGGTAAAGAAATCACGGTTCATGGGTGGATTCGAAATCATCGGCCTCAGAAAGAGTTTGGTTTTATTGATTTTTCAGATGGTACCGCATTTAAACATTTACAAATTGTTTATGATGCTAAAAATCCAAATTTTTTAGAAATACAAGCTTTACATAATGGCGCGGCGATTTTGGTAAGTGGAGTGCTACAAAAAAGCGAGGGAAAAAATCAAGATGTAGAGTTAAAAGCTAAAACCGTTCAATTATTAGGGGATTGTCCTTTAGATTATCCATTGCAACCTAAGAAACATTCGCGGGAATTTTTAAGAGAAATTGCTTATTTAAGACCACGGACAAATTTGTTTCAAGCGGTATTTCGCATTCGAAGTATTGCGGCGATGGCGATTCATGAATATTTTCAACAAAATGGGTTTGTGTATTTTCATGCACCTATTTTAACTGCTTCTGATTGTGAAGGGGCAGGCGAAATGTTTCAAGTGACAACTTTACCTTTAGATAAATTAAAGGGTGAAGTCGATTATAAGAAAGATTTTTTTGGTAAACCTACTTCATTAACGGTTTCAGGACAATTACAGGCTGAGACTTTCGCGACAGCGTTTGCGAAGACTTATACTTTTGGTCCAACTTTTCGGGCAGAGAATTCGAATACGAAAACTCATGCTTCAGAGTTTTGGATGATTGAACCGGAAATGGCATTTGTTGATTTAAATGGAAATATGGATGTTATGGAAAGCTTGTTAAAATATGTGGTTAAAAGTTGTTTAGAGAAAGCAGCTGATGAATATACTTTTTTAGATCAATTTGTTGAAAAGGGTTTGAAGGAAAAATTAGAAAAATTATTAAATAGTTCTTTTACACGCATTACGCATGAAGAAGCGATCACCCTTTTAAAGAAAGCAGATGTTAAATGGGAGTTTGAGCCTCAGTATGGTGAGGATATCGCGAAGGAACATGAAAAATATTTAACTGAATATTTTGATGGACCAGTATTTATTACGGATTGGCCTAAAGATATTAAAGCGTTTTATATGAAGCAAAATGAAGATGGAAAAACCGTTGCCGCGGTTGATTTAGAAGTGCCTGGAGCTGGTGAATTAATGGGGGGCAGTCAAAGAGAAGAAAGTTATGAGAAATTGTTAAAGCGGATGAAAGAATTAGAGATGAATATCGATGAATTAGATTGGTATTTGAACTTACGAAAGTATGGCACTTGTGTTCATTCGGGTTTTGGTTTAGGATTTGAGCGTTTACTTATTTATTTAACAGGTGTGGAAAATATTCGTGATGTTATTCCATATCCTAGAACACCAGGATCTTGTGAATATTAAAAAAGAAGAAGAATTATATGGTTTAGCTCGAGCTTTGGCTCGGGTGTATCATATTTATTCTGAACAAAAAACACCGGAAGGAAAGATGCGGTGGAAAATTAATTTACAGGCGTATGCTTTTGTTTTTAAAAGTGCTTGTGATACTTTCTATCAAGATGAGAAAAGCGCTCCCGAATGGCTTCGTTATTTGAATCAAGAAAAAAATCGTATCCTTAAGTGATACGGTTTTTATATATGGGTTTTGGGATATGGTTTGCGTTCGTTCGTAAGGTTTAGAAGATAATCAATACTTACATTATAATATTTGGCTAATATGGCTAGCTTATCAATAGGAATTGTTCTTATGCCTCTTTCGTAGCGTGAGTATTGAACCTGACTAATTTTTAATATTTTCGCGACTTCTTTTTGATGAAGATCCCTGTCCTGTCTTATTTCTTTTAAACGATCAATATTCATAACAAACACCTCATCTTATTCTTTCATATTACCAAATGGATATCTTAAATTTAATACCATTTAGTTATATTTTATGTAAGTGAAGAAATAAAGGAGAATATTTATGACAACTATTTATTTAATACGACATGCTAGAAAAATGAAGAAAGAGGTTATTTTAAAAGATAAAAAGCTTGATACGGTGCAAACTGTTTTAACAGTAAATGGTGAGAAAAGTGCTGAGAAGCTCGGTTTATTACCTTGTTTGTTATCTGTTGAAAAAATTTATTCGTCGCATTATGCACGGGCGGTTGGAACCGCGAAATATTTGGCTTCGGAAAGAAATTTACCTATTTATGTGGATGAACGTTTAGGTGAGATTCAAGACGGAGAGGGAGAGATAGATTCTAAAACTCGTGATTATTTACGGGAACATGATTTTTCTTTTCGTTTAAAAAATGGAGAATCTTTTAATGATGTTCAAAAAAGAATGGTGGAAGTATTTAAAGAAATTGTCATGGAAAACGAAGGAAAAATTGTCGCGATTTTCTCTCATCATATTGCTTTATTTTTATTACTCAGTCATTTTTTAGAAGTTCGATATATTGATGACATTCTTTCTTTATGTACTCAAAATGGACTTGTGATTACAACAAAATGGCTATCTCCTGATATTTATAAAGTTGAAATGGATGGGATGAAACTTGTTTTGATCGAACATATTTTGATGTAAAAAATTGGTTATACCTTTATTTATTTCTAGAAAAAGATGGTTTACTTCATCTTTTTATTTTTGTATAATATGGGATAGTGAGGAGCGATTTGGTATGAAAGAAATCAAACAAGAAAATATTCGAAATTTTTCAATAATCGCCCATATTGATCATGGAAAAAGCACTTTAGCGGATCGTATTTTAGAGCTTACAGGAGCTGTTTCTGCTCATGAGATGGTCGATCAAGTGCTTGATAGTATGGATTTGGAAAGGGAACGAGGCATTACTATTAAATTAAATGCTGTCGCGTTATCTTATGCTTATAATGGGGAAGAATATTTATTAAGTTTGATTGATACACCTGGCCATGTAGATTTTTCTTATGAAGTGAGTCGCAGTTTGGCTGCTTGTGAAGGTGCGGTTTTGGTTGTTGATGCTTCTCAAGGAATTGAAGCTCAGACGCTTGCGAATCTTTATTTAGCTTTAAATGCAGATTTAACGATTATTCCAGTCATTAATAAAATTGATTTACCTAATGCCAACGTTCCAAAAGTGAAAGAAGAACTAAAAAAAGTGTTAGGATTTAAAGAGGAAGAAATTTTACTTTGCAGTGGGAAGACTGGTGAGGGCGTTTTAGAGCTTATTGAAGCAATTATTACACGTTTTCCACCACCTGTTGTTCATAATGAAGATGCATTACGCGCTTTAATTTTTGACTCTTATTTTGATCCGTATAAAGGTGTAGTCGTGCTAGTTAAAGTCATGGATGGAACTTTAAAAAAAGATGGTGAGATCCTTTTTATGGCAACTGGAGCAACTTTTTTAGTTACAGAAGTAGGTGTTCGGACACCTAAGGAAAAAGTGTTAGATGAGCTACGGTGTGGAGAGGTTGGCTATGTCTGCGCGGCCATTAAAGATATTTCTTCAGTTCATGTTGGAGATACAATTACTCTTAAAAAAGCACCGGCTAAAGAGCCTATTGCTGGTTATAAAAAAATGAAACCGATGGTTTATTCGGGAATATTTCCAGTTGAGCCTAATCGGTATGAAGCTTTAAAAGAAGCCTTTCTCAAATTAAAACTTAATGATTCAGCTTTAAGTATTGAACCGGAGATGAGTGATGCTTTGGGCTTTGGTTTTCGAGTTGGTTTCTTAGGCCTTTTACATATGGATATTATTACGACTCGAATTGAACGAGAATTTGGTATTAGTGTCATCGCGACTAGTCCTAGTGTAATTTATCATGTCACTTTGACTAATGGGGAAGTTTTAGATGTCGATAGCCCAAACAAGATGCCTGAACAAGTCAAAATTAAACAGATCGAAGAGCCTTATATTTATACGAATATTATTGTACCAAGTGAGTATATCGGATCGATTATGGAACTTTGTCAAAATAAGCGTGGAATTTACAAATCCTTAGAGTATATTGATGAGACGCGGGTAAATATTCATTATGAAATTCCTCTATCTGAAGTTGTTTATGATTTTTTTGATAAATTAAAAAGTACTACAAAGGGATACGCTTCTTTTGATTACGAGATTTGTGGATACCGGGCGAGTTCACTCGTAAAAATGGATATTTTATTAAATGGAGAAGTTGTTGATGCTTTATCTGTTATTGTTCATAAAGATTTTGCTTACCAACGAGGTAGAAGTATTACGCAGAAATTAAAAGAAGTAATTCCGCGGCAACTATTTCAGATTCCAATTCAGGCTAGTATTGGCTCAAAAGTTATTGCTAGAGAAAATATTCCAGCGATGAAGAAAAATGTGCTTGCAAAATGTTATGGCGGGGATGTTAGTAGGAAGCGCAAGTTACTTGAAAAGCAAAAAGAAGGTAAAAAAAGGATGAAAATGGTAGGTAATGTAGAGATTCCAAGTGAAGCATTCTTATCGATTTTAAAGGAAAATGAATAATAGAAGAAAGGTTAGATAAAAAATGAATGAAAAATTATTAAGAGAATGGATTTATGAAGCGTTAGTGGAAGAAGTTCCCTTAAAAAATATGGCCGATTATATTTATAAACAACACACATATATGCCTCGGAATAGTGAGATCCAAAAAATCGTAAGTGAGTTAAAGGCAGATCCAGAAAGAGAAAGAGAGTTAGCTTTAGAAATTTTTGGAAAGCGTTTTGATTTAGCAAAGTTAAATCAAATGATCTTTCTTTGCCAAAAGGGCATGCGTTTTATCGAAGTGGCGGCAAATTTGAGATGCACAGAAGCAGTAGTTCAACAATATATCTATCAATTAAGTTTAAAAAAATCAGTTGTTTCAAATCCGTTACTCTATCAAAAAATTATGAATCAGGAGAAAGCGTTAAATCAAAAGCCTATTCTAGAAATTTTTAAGGATTATGCGCGAATCGAAGAAGAATACGCGTGTCGGGTACAAGACCTTTCTAATAGTTTTTTGATAAAGAGATATTTGGACGATAAAAATTATAGAGAACTTGTTTCTTTATATATTGCAACAGATTTTTCTTTGTCGGATCAAGCACTTGCTCAGAAGTTTTCTATAGCTGTTTCCACAGTTCAAAGACTTTTAAATAATGAAGAAGACTTATCTAAGTATACGACAAAAGAGCAAGCACATGCGATTCATCAATACCGAATAGATCGGCATAAAGCTATACGTTTTGAATTTTCGAATAGAGGAAAAACAGTTTCTACAGAAGATAAAAAAATTCAATCAGTTTTACGGAATGTTGGCTTTTGGTTACAAATTATTTTGAATTTTCGTTTAAGTTTAGAAGATTTTGCTAAGATTATTGGCTATACTGATTTAGAAAAATTAAGAGATGCGCTTTATGTTGAGTTAGAACGTCGTTCACCGATTCAAAAGAAAGCTGCTGAATATACTTTTACAATGTATCCTAATGAAAATCCTCTTCATTATAAAGCAGCAACACGTTTTTTAAACATGTATTATTTACTCAAAAAACAAGGGCATGAAGCAGAGGTTACGGCTCAGTATAAAAAATTATGTCAGGCTGATATGGATTTTTCTGCTTTAGTAAAACAAGGTATGCGAACGCCGATGACAGATGATGAGCGAATTACTATTTTAAAGTATAAAGTTAAATATGCAGTTATATGGTCATTGTTGCCTGTTCGTAAAAAGGATGTTTTAGACTTTAAGGGACCTATGCCCAAAGAATTAGCGGATGAATTAGAATTAAACGATCATTTTCATAATCAAAAGGTAACTCGAGGTTCTTAAATGAAAGCTGTTTATATTCATATTCCTTTTTGTAAGTCTATTTGTTCTTATTGTGATTTTTGCAAAGTTTTTTATTATCCGAAGTGGTCACATCAATATTTACTTAAATTGCAAGAAGAAATTGAAGATTTATATGATGGGGAGACTGTTAAGAGTATTTATATTGGGGGCGGAACTCCTTCTGTATTATCGATCAAAGAATTAGAGTTTTTGATGGATATTATACGCATTTTTAAACGAAGCGAAAATTGCGAATTTACCTTTGAATGTAATTTAGATGACATTCATGAAGAGATGCTACATATCTTAAAACAGGCAGGAGTGACACGCTTAAGTATTGGCATTCAAAGTTTTCAAAAAGAAAATTTAAAAATATTAGGTCGTAATCATAGTTTTATGGAAGCTAAAGAGAAAATGGCTTTGATTCGATCTTGTGGTTTTATGAATGTAAATGTCGATCTTATCTATGCGGTTCCGGGTGAGAATATCAAAATGGTAAAAGATGACTTAAAGCTTTTATTAAAATTACAGCCTGATCATATTAGTACCTATAGTTTAATGATCGAACCTAATACTTTGTTATGGGTTAATGGAGTTCATCCGATAGCTGAGGAACTTGATGAAGAAATGTATGAAACTATATGTAAAATGTTAGAAAAAAAGGGTTTTATTCATTATGAAATTAGTAATTTTGCTAAGGAAGGAAAGAAATCGATTCATAATTTAACTTATTGGAATAATGAAGAATATTATGGGTTTGGGCTTTCGGCTGCTGGTTATATCGAACAAATAAGGTATACTAATACCAAAAGTTTAACGCGTTATTTACAAGGAAATTTTAAAGGCACTGAAGAAATTCTTTCTAAACAAGATATCATGGATAACGAACTCATGTTAGGCTTCAGAAAAACGAAAGGTGTAAATATACAGGAATTTGAAGAAAAGTATAATGTAAAATTAGAAGACGCTTATCCAATTAAGCCTTTACTAAAAAACGGTGATTTAAAGCAAAAGGGAGAATATATTTTTATTAATCCAGATAAATTATATGTAATGAATGAAATTCTTTTAAAAATGATTTAAGAAACAAAAAAGGCATATTTTTACTAATTTTGTTTAAACTATGGTTAGGAAAATGAATAGGTGATCATAGTGAATAAAATATTGTTTTTTCTTGTTTCTTTCTTTTTTTTCAGTTTACAAACACAGGCAAGTTCATTACAAAATTTAGAAGTTTTAAATGGGACGTTATCAAGAGAATTTGAAAGTACAAATAACGTCTATTCTGTTTTGTTAGAAACAGGAGAAGAAACATTAGAAGTGAAGTATGAAACGGTGGATCCTAATGCGATTGTACATATATATAATGAAAAGTTTGAGGTAGGTGGTGAAAATAAAACTTTAATTGAAGTCACCAATCAGGATGGAACTAAAGAGACGTATACGTTTTATTTAGAACAGGAAACGGTTGCTTCTGTATTTGATGAAGCACTTCTTGCTACAAATGAAATAGAGCCTAAAGAAATTCCTTTTTTATCCGTATATGTTGGGGCTGGATGTTTTTTACTTATTGTTCTGTTGTTTAAATTATTAGTATTAGGTTTTAAGAAGAAAAATGTGAAATAGAAGGCACATTTTTTTATTTTTGGCATATAAATACATTAGGGAGCATAGAATTCTATTTTATGACTCTTTTTATGGGCAAAAAAAGTTTTGTTTAAGAAAAAAGTAGTTTATTAAATTAACTAATATTCTCTGCTCAGAAAATGGGTATTATTTTGATAAATAAAATTTAATTTAGCTTTTTATTTGGTAAATATATTTTTTTATTAAATGAAAATATACTTTTTTGTGTCATTTGTATTTTTTAAATACCAAAAAAGAAAGGAAAATGTGTTGGTATGGATTTAAACAATTTAAAAAAGACTGGAGTAAATAGTTTAGAAGTCTCTGACTCATTACATGCTCCACTTATTAAATTTAATGTGGAAGTTGGTGAGACGACGAGTATTCCTGATGAAAATAATATGATTATTTATGTTGCTAAGGATAGTGAGGATGAGGAAAAATCACAAATTATTTTTCCAATGAATTCTCCATTAAATCGGATGAATGAAATAAGTGACGAATTTGTTATCATGCCCGTTTTTTTAGGTAACAAGGTTAAGATGGGTGCATATGTTACAAGGAAAATTGGAAGAGAATTAGAAGAAAAAAGTATCACTTTAAATAAAGATTTATCGGGAAGTACCTTAAAATTAAATTTGGTAACTTTCCAACGTTTTAGTACTTTTACTTTGTTTGCTAGTAATAACTATAAAATTGTAGATCATGTAGATACTCTTGAAGATGGAAACTACGAAACGATTGCTTTACGAAAATCTGATAATACTTTAGTAGATATTTTATTTCGCTATAATTCTACTACACAAACCACGATTACTAATTTAACTGAGTATACATTACCAGATGATTTTGGAGCTGTTACGGAAATTTGTACTATTGATTTTGTAATTGATAATTATTTTAAAGCTTGGGAACTCGGTGATATAAAAGTTTTAGAAAAAGAATATAAAGAAGAATTAAGTTATCAGCCAGTTATTTTAAATGAAGGAGCAAATTTTATTTATACGAACTATGAAAATGCTATATTAAGTTGCATTTATCCACAGAGTAATGAGTTACTTACTTCTTTTTTAGCGACAACTTTTTCTTATAGTTTAAATAATGAAGATAAATTTTTAACTTTGGATGATCTTTATTTTAAAAAATCTTTTACAGAGGTTGATACGGATACTATTAATGCGTTGTTTAATAAATTGACTATCAAATGTCTAAATTCAGTGGATAACACTTTTAGTTTGGATTGTGAAGGAAATTTAACGGTTAATAGCATTACTACAAATGTGCAAGATGAAACATCACCGGACATTGATTTTGATCAAATTTATCCAGTTGGTTCTGTTTATATAAGTGTAAATAGTACAAATCCGAGTACTTTATTTGGAGGAACTTGGGAAGCTTTTGCAAGTGGAAAAACTTTGGTGGGAATTGATACTCAGCAATCTGAGTTCAATACAGTTCAAAAAACTGGTGGTGAAAAGAAGCATACTTTAACGATAGAAGAAATGCCAAGTCATAGTCACCGCTTTAAAGCTTGGGCTTGGGGCTATACAAGAGCAAGTACCACCAATTATTGTGCTGATCAGAGTATGCAATACGATAATTATGAAGACGTAGGCGCGCATATTGCTAATACTGGTGGAGGACAGGCTCATAATAACTTACAACCGTATATTGTTGTTTATATGTGGAAAAGAGTCGCGTAGGAGGAGTTATGAAGGAGTTAAAGTATTTAAGAAAAGCAAGAGAAAAGCATTTTTTAAATGAAGATGGAACATTTACTGTGCAAATGTTCGATCATGATATTCATTATTTTAAAGATGGTGAATATAAAGAAATTGATAATACGATAGAAGAAGCTGATAAATATTTTTACAATAAAGAGAACAGTTATCGTGCTTACTTTTTTAAAGAAAAGCAAGAAGAATTAATACGATTTGAAAAGGGTCAAGATTTTTTGAGTTTTTCTTTAAAAAATTTAGATTCATATAATGCTTTAAGCTGTAATGGTTCCATTTTATATAAAGATATTTTAAAAAATATCGATATGGAATATAAAATTGTTCATAATAAAATCAAAGATTCTATTATATTAAATAATGTAAATAATAGTTTCGATAATTTTGCTTTTATTATAAAAACCAATCTTACTTTAAAATTAGAAAACAATATTATTTGGATTTTAAAAGATGGAAAAAGGATTAATCAGATAGAGCCACCTACTTTAACTGATAAAAATAATACTTCTTATGCTATTCGATATGAATTAGCTGAAAGAAAAAACGATTATATTTTGTATTTTTCTTTTGATAAAACAATTTTACAACAAGAAAATTTATATCCTTTTGTTATTGATCCCACTTTAGTAAACAATGAGAAAAAAGCAGTGTATGACACATATATTTATGCTGGTGATGAAGGAGTTAACCGAAATGATACAGAAATTTTAAAAGCTGGAGTGGATGAAGATGAAAAAATTTATCGTACTTTAGTAAAGTTTGATTTGCCGACAATTGGTACTGGATGTGAAGTGACGAACGCCTTGGCAACTCTTGTAAGTCATCCGAGCGAATATGTTGCTCAAAACTCACGTTATGAACATAAACGGTTTGTAGCACATGAAATTACGAGTTCATGGGAAGAAAGTACAGCTACTTGGAATATTATGCATGATAAATATAATGAACGAGTCGAGGATTGTTTCATTGCTTATAAAACAGAAATGGCTGACTCTAAGTATTATTTAAAAACAACACCAGTAAATATTACTAACTTAGTGAAAAGATGGTATGCTGGAGAAGCAAACAATGGTCTTTTAGTAAAGCTTGAAGAGGAAATAAAAAGCGAGCATAGTTATTATACTTTCTATTCTAAGAATAATAATGTTACAGAAGATAATGAGAATGTTGATGATCCAAAACCTTATTTGACTGTTTCTTATCGAAATTTTAACGGATTGGAAGATTATATGACATACCAAAAAATTTCTTATCAAGAGGGTTCTAGTTATATAAATCATTTGACCGGAAATTTGATTAATGTATTTGAAGTAAACAAAACTATTGAAGGTAAGTATCCTGTCACTTTAAATTTGATATATAATTCAAATGACGTTGTATTAGAAAAAGATGTAGGATTAGGTGTAGGTTATCGCTTTAATCTGTATCAGACAATAAAAGAAGTGACTATTTCTGATAATTCTTATTTAGAATATACGGATGGCGATGGTTCTATTCATTACTTTTACAAACAAGATGATACTACTTATCTTGATGAAGATGGATTAAATTTAAAAGCTACTTTTGAATCTAATAAGTGGACTATTCAAGATAAAAATAATCATCAAAGCGTTTTTCAAAAAAATGGTGAAATATATTATTTAAGTAAATTAATTGATTCTTATCAAAATGAAGTTACAATTACTTATGATAGCAGTAATCGAATTCAAAGCATTACGGATGCGAATAATGAAACCATTACTATTAGTTATGATGAAGCTAATATTACTACAACTAGTAATTATCAAACTGCTATTTTAAATAAAACAAATCAAAAAATTATATCTTTAGTAACAAAATTAGGGACTTTAAGTTTTATATATAATTCTTATGGTCTTGTGTCGAAAATAGTGGATATAGATAGTTTAGCAACGGAATTTGTCTATTATGATGCCAGCCCTTATCGAATGAAAAAAGTAGTAGAAAAGGGAGTTTCTGGAACCGAAGGAAACACGTTAGAATTTATTTACTCTTTTTTAGTAACAAGAGTTATGGATGGTAAAGGACGTTGTAACACTTATGTGTTTAACGAACAGGGAAATACCATTAATATTACAAGTTTGAAAAATTCAACTGATTTTAGAGATGGCTATGGTGTCGAAAATATTTATGATAGTAATACTAGTAATACAAAAAACAAGCTGTCTTTAAATATGCCGACAATGAAGTATGTTAAAAATTATTTTGCGGATCCAAGTTTTGAAAATAAAAATATTGGGATTATATATGATATTGCTCAAGTTACCAATACGAATCCTCACAGTGGGAATCAATGTGTAGTAACTAATTATGAAATGCAAATCCCTTTACCAATTGTAGAGGAATCCGGTTACTATACTTTTAGCGGTTATTTTAAAAATAGTGATTCTATGGAACTTTCTATAAGTTCTCTTAGTGGTGTTTCTGGTACTCAATATTACTATATGAGTAATGAATATAAAAGGCGGATAGTTACTGCTTATTTTGAAGCAAATACTCAATATTATTTAAATGTATCTCCGATAAATTCTGCAACAATTTATATGGATGATTTTCAATTTGAAGAGGGGAGCGTTGCAAATTATCTTAATCTTGTAGAGAATTCTGATTTTAGTGAAGGTATGTCTACTTGGGAGAGCAGTGTTTTTAATATAACTGGTGAAGAGATTGCAAACGATGATACTATAGTTACTTTAGAAAATGGTCAAAAAGCTTATCAAATGAATTGTAAATCTTCTCTAAGTAAAATATTATCTAAACAGATTCCTATAAAAGGTCAAAAGGGAGATACATACAGACTATCCTTTTGGTATAAAAACGAAGGAATTGGAACGGGAACAATTGCTAGTGGTAATATTGTAGTATTCACTTTTGATTATACTTCTGATGTTTCGCATGGTACTCCAACTTATGGATTGAACTCTCATGCAACCGAATGGCAATATTTCGAAAGAATAGTCGTTGCCGAAGAAGATTATGAAAGCTTTTCTTTAAGTATTATGGCTCAATTTAATGTCAATAAATTATATTTTACTAATTTATATTTGGTAAAAGATTTAGGTGGAAATTCGTTTTCATATGATGAAGCAGGAAATTTGACTAGTCATACTGACACCTCTAATTCTACTAGTACGTTTAGATATGATGCTCATAATCAATTAGTTAGTAATTTTTTTCCAAAAGGAAATGGTTATAAATTTGAATATGACAATACAGATTCACAGAAACTTTTACAAGGTATTTCTTCTAAAGGAATAGCCACTCAAATTGCTTATGATGAGAATCAAAATCCGGTAAATTCCATTATCAGGAGTGTGAAAACTCTAGAGGATTTTACTCATGAATATTTTTATATTCGTAAGAAAGCAACTGAAAATTACTTATTTGCTGATTTTATAGGCAATATTCCAAAACTTCGGCCATTCGAATGTAATTTAAGCCGGTTTATATTAGAACGGGTTCATGATGAAAATAGTGATGTAGATTACTATTATATTAAAACAGATATAGTGGAAAGGTATTTTGCTTATCGTGAGACTATTAGCGAGAAAGTAGTGTTCGTTGAGAATAAAAATGAAGCAAGTTTATTTGAATTAATTTCTAATAAAAATGGAAGTTATACTTTGCGCATTAAAAAGGCGTATGAAACTGATTCGGAGGAACTTGTGTATGACGCATGTATTGCTTTTGACGATAATAATGCTTTAATTATTGAAAATTATGAAATAGATAATCCTGCTCAAGAATTGTTTTTTGAAAGTGCAAGCGCACCGTTATATGTAGAAACACAAGCCGAATATCAAAACAATGGGAAGTTTATTGATAAGACAATAGATGCCCTTGGAAAAGTTACAACTTATGATATTAATGAAGTAACTGGACTTATTAGTAGTGTGACAAATTCTAATGGGACTGTTACATCTTATGAGTATAATGCCAAAGATCAAATAACTAAGATAACGAAAAATGAAAAAGAGATTTTATATGCTTATAATAGTCAAAATTTGCTTGATAAGATTATCAGTAATAATAAAGAATATAAGTTTGTCTATGATGATTTTTTGAATCAAAAACAAGTAAAATTAGGTGATATAATTTTTGTTACCAATGCTTACGAAAATAACAACGGAAATCTTATCAGTTTAAATTATGGCAACAATACTTCTATTTCTTATACTTATGATGATCTTGATAGACTAAAAACAATGACAAAATCCTCTCATGTATATACGTATGATTATGATAACTTAAATCATTTAAGTAAGGTAAAGTCTGCAGAAGAAACTTATGAATATGCCTATGATTTTGCCGGAAGAATTGTAGAATATCTTTATAATCAAACAGATAATTTTTTACAGAAAAATACAATTCAATATGAATACGATATTAATGGTAATGTCACAAAAAAGACTGTAGATAATTTTATGACAGAATATATTTATGATGAAGATGACGACATTGTTAAAGTAACGTTTGATGATATTAGCCTAAATTATCAAAGGGATTATTTAGGAAGATTAGTAAGTAAAAATATTAATGAACATATTCCAGTGGAATATACCTATTATACAAATGGTAATAAGACTTCTTTCGTTTTAAAAAGTATGAAAATTGAGGATGAATTATATGAATATTATTATGATGATGTGTATAATTTATCTAAAGTATTTAAAAATAAAAATATATTATATGAATACTATTATGATGAATTTCATGAACTAATAAAAGAGCATAATTATGAAACAAATAGAACTTATTGTTACCAATATGATGTATCAGGTAATATTTTATCGAAAAAAGAGTTTGAGATTCATACTTCTAATTTACTTCATGAAGATACGTATACATATGGTAATTCAAATTGGGAGGATCAATTAACAAAATTCAATGATATAAATATTACTTATGATGAAATAGGTAATCCGATTACTATTGGAAGCGCGACTCTATCTTTCGCAAATGGTAGGGAATTACAAAGTTATCAAGACACAAATTTAAATGTAACCTATAAATATAATAAAGATGGTATTCGCCGTAAGAAAATTGTAAATAATGTGGAAACAGAATATTTTGTAGAGAATGGCGCGATTCTTATTGAAAAAACTGGTAGTAACATGTTATATTATATACGAGATGACAATAATAATTTATTAGGGTTTAAATATAATGGGGTAACATATTATTACAAGAAAAACCTCCAAGAAGATATTATTGGAATCTACAATCAAAACTTTGGACTTATCGCAACTTATGAATACGATGCCTGGGGAAAAATTTTAAATATCAAAGACAACAATGGTAATGTAATTACTGATAGCAGTAATGTAGCTGTTATAAATCCATTCAGATATCGTTCTTATTATTACGACAATGAAACAAATCTTTATTATTTAAATAATAGGTATTATAATCCAGAATGGGGCAGGTTTATTAATGCAGATGGTATTATAGGAACTGATGATACCAATAAGGGATATAATCTATATGCTTATGTGTTAAATAATCCTGTTATCATGGAAGATAGTAACGGTAAGTTTGCTATAGCGACTCTTCTCACTGCAGGAGGTGCAGCACTTGCTGCGTTGGCGTTTGGGGCAGTTGCAACAATTGCGACAAGTAATCCTCAAAAAGTGGTATCAACAACGCGAGCAATCGTAAATTCAGCAATTAAAACGGCATCAGATATAAAAACTGCTGTTCAATCATCCACAAAGTCTAGTTCTGGTACAAAGCAAAAAAGTTATTCTGTCTATACTTTGAGTGATAGTAACGAAAAAGTACAATATGTAGGAAGAACAACTAATATTACTGCTAGAAAAAAAGCACATCAAAGAAATCCATATAGGAAGGGTTTAGAAATGTCAGTTATCGAAGAAAATTTGACGTATGAACGTGCTCGAGGTGTAGAGCAAGCTTTAATTATGAAATATAATACTTTGAATCGTGGTAATTATATGAACAATCAAATATATGGAATTAGTTACGGAAATCCGAAACGCCCTATATATGTTCAAGCGGCTATAGATTATTTTGGTGAAGAAACTTATGTTGGAGGAAATATAAAATGGTAAAAAGATTTGAAGAGCTAAAAACTGGAGATACGTTTGCTTGGAAAATAGAAAGTGCTGATTATCCAGAGTTTAATGGTAGATATTTGATATTAACATATTATTTTAATGAAAGATTTGAAGTGGAAAAATCCAAGCTTTTTAGGGCTAAGATAACTAAAAATGATGAAATTCCTTGTAGTGAACAAGAACTGGATAAATTGGAAAATATTATACTCAGATATAATATTTATGATTTTGCAATAGAAGAATATGAAGAAGCTAAAAATATAAAACCTGACTCCTATGGATATATTTATCA